>JBGOVD010000219.1:0-4571 GCA_041477935.1 Dissulfurispiraceae bacterium
CAAAAAGGTCGGAAAGGCTCTTGGCGTCATATAACCGGTAGCGCTGAGGGACTAGTGAAAGATTCTTCCGGTACCGGCATCGAAATCGTCAGGGTAAAGGACAAGCGGGACCTTCTCAGTTTTATTGAGTTTCCGCTTGCACTGTACCGGGATGATCCTCTATATACTCCCCAACTGACCCATGATCTGAAGGTCCACTTCTCGCCAAAGAACCCCTTTTTCAAGGATGCGGATGTGGAGTTTTTTCTGGCGATCAAGAACGGCAAAATAGCAGGTCGAATCGCATCTATCCTCAATCACCTGCATATAAGTTATCAGAAAGAAAACGCGGGTTTCTTCGGCTTCTTCGAGAGCATAAACGATCCTGATGTTGCAAAGGCGCTGCTTGACACCGTCTCCCATTATTTGAAGAAGAAAGGGATGACCGTTATGCGCGGACCGATGAATTTCTCGACCAACGAAGAGTGCGGTTTCCTGATCGAGGGGTTCGAAGAAGCGCCGATGCTGATGACTCCTTATAATTTCGCATATTACAACAGACTTATGGAAGACTGCGGACTGGCCAAGGCAAAAGATCTGCATGCTTATATTATCAGCGTCGATGAAGAACTGCCCGAAAAGATCCTAAGGGTCGCGGCTATCGCGGATAAGAGGGGACTTACCGCCAGGCAGGTCACAAAGGATTATTTCATGGAGGCCATGCGCGGCTTCAGGGAAGTATATAATTCCGCATGGCAGCAGAATTGGGGCTTCATCCCGATATCCAGGGAAGAACTCGATTACAGCTCGAAGCGGCTGAAACCTCTGGTTGTGCCGGATATGACGATAATCGCGGAAAAGGACGGCGAGGCGGTCGGTTTTCTCGCGATGCTGCCTGATTTCAATTTCGTCCTCAGGAAGATGCAGGGGAAGCTGAACCCGATAACCCTCGCAAAGGCCCTCTATTATTCGAGGAAGATACCGGACTTGAGGATGATGATCCTGGGAAGCAAGCCCGAATATCGCAACAGAGGCGTCGATGGTATTCTCTTCAGGGAGGCATTCAAAGGCGTCAAAAGAGGCAAATATAAGAGAGTGGAATTTTCATGGATTCTGGAAGACAATATCAACATAATCCGGCTGGTAGAGATGATCGGCGGAAAATTGTATAAAAAATTCAGGATTTACGAAACAGAAATCACGTAGGGGCGAGTTTTAACGCGCCCTTCCAAATACGCCCGCATAGACCAATTGATATACTGAAAGCATGACCAGTCTGCGAAAAAAAGTTCTGGCTGTTTCTGCAGTCCTGACCATCCTTATCTGTATCGCTCTTTTTTTCATAATCAGGAACGCCAACGAAATCCTCAAGTCCGAGCTCGAAAAATTCATGGGAAAAGATTTTCGCGTGGAACGAATAGTGCTCAACTGGGGAAGCGTTGATGCTTATGGAATAAGATATTTCAGGGACGGGGAGGAGATTGCGAGGGCCGACAGCCTGAACATCAGGGCCGACTTCCTGGGCTTTCTCAAAAGACATTATTCTGTGTCTAGCATCGCTGTCGGGAAGCCATACCTCACAGTAGTTATTGACAGGGAGGGGAGGTTGCTGCTCCCGTTTGTCTCCGGCGGCAAGGAAAAAGAAGGGACAGAGATAAAGAAAAACAGCACCGCTTTTGAAGCAGGGAAGTTAAGCATCGACAACGGCGAGGTCCATCTCAGGGATGAACGCTTGCCGGCAAATCAGAACAGCATCGATGTCAGGGACTTGGACCTCAGATTCGATAATCTCGCGTACCCTTTTGAAGATACGCTTTCGGGCATTAATTTCTCCGCAGTTTCAGCGGGCAGACTTATTTCGGGCAAGCTCTCTGTCGAAGGCAAGATCAACTTGAAAACCGCCGGTCTTGATATCCGTTTCAAAGGCAGGGATATGGTCCTTCTCGATTCGGACAAGACAGGTCCTATTCTAAGCGCCGGGAGCATGGCCTTTTCGGTAATCTCGCAGTACAGCCGCGAAGGAAAAGTTTACACATTCGATGATGCTGTAATAAAGAAGCCGTATGTGAGATACGAGACCGACCTGAAGGGAGACCTCATTAATCCATGGAGAGATATTATTGAGGAGCTCCAAATGGTCGTTTCTTCATCATCAAGGTGATTTAAACATCATTATAAAAAAACTTGTTATAATGCATTTGGTACAGAGAAACTGCGATCGCCCTTGGAACGATCTTTGACGGTACAGAGGGGAAAATGAGATGGCCTTAAAGAAGAAAGCCTCGAAGAAGGACCGGATTAAGTCATCGGATAAAGGGCCGCCTGATGTTGGATCCGAAGCCGAGGCTACTGAAGCAGATGCGTCAGGAGTGCCGGAAATAACATTTCCCATTGTCGGTATCGGGGCTTCAGCCGGAGGCCTGGCAGCGATCGAACAGTTTCTGGCCGCGATGCCCGCGGATGCGAAAAGTGGAATGGCTTTTGTCCTGGTGCAGCATCTGGACCCCGATCATAAGAGCATCCTGCTCGATCTTATCAAAAAGTATACCCGCATGCAGGCCTTCAAGATTGAGGATGGGATGCGCGTACAGCCCAACTGCGTGTATGTGATACCGCCCAACAAGGACCTCGCCCTTCTGCACGGCAGGCTGCACCTCATGGAACTCAGCGCACCACGGGGGCTTAGATTGCCTATCGACTCCTTCTTCCGGTCCCTGGCAGCGGACCAGCATGAGCGGGCAATCTGCGTCATCCTTTCCGGTACGGGGACAGACGGCACTCTCGGGCTCAAGGCAATCAAGGGCGAAGGGGGAATGGCCATGGTCCAGAGCCCCGAGTCGGCCTCCTATGATGGAATGCCCGGCAGCGCCATCGCCACCGGCCTTGTTGACTATGTCCTGCCCCCCGACAAGATGCCTGAGCAATTGATCTCTTTTTCGCAGCACGTCTTCGATCAGCATAGGGGCCGGATGACTGTCACCGACCACGCACCTGTGATAGCCGACTCCTTTGAAAAGGTATTTATCATACTGCGCAGCAATACAGGCCACGATTTCTCCCAGTACAAGAAAAACACGGTCTTTCGCCGCATCCAGAGGCGCATGGTCGTCAGCCAAATAGATGACATAGAAGCCTATATACGCTATCTGCAGGCAAATCCCATGGAAGTGGAGACGCTCTTCCGGGAGCTCCTGATCGGCGTCACCAATTTTTTCCGCGACTCCAAGGCCTTTGAGGCCCTCACTGAGAAGGTCATTCCGCGCCTGTTCGAGGGAAAGCAGCCGGGCGGCTTTGTGCGGGTCTGGGTGCCCGCGTGTTCGACAGGAGAAGAAGCCTATTCTCTCGCCATCCTGCTCAGGGAACACGCGGACAGCCTGAAACAGGGTCATAAGGTGCAGGTCTTTGCTACGGACATTGATGATCAGGCCATTGAAAAAGCCCGCGCGGGTCTGTATCCCGAAAGCATAGCCGCCGACGTGTCCCAGGCACGGCTCGCGCACTTCTTTACGCAGGAGGACAGCACCTATCGCATCCGGAAGACCATCCGTGATTTAGTGGTCTTCGCAAAACAGGACATTATCAAGGACCCACCCTTTTCGAAGGTCGACATGATAAGTTGCCGCAATCTTCTTATATATATGGAGCCGAAGCTGCAAAAGAAGATAATGCCCATGTTCTACTATGCATTGAACCGCGCTGGGTACCTTTTCCTTGGCACCTCGGAAACTATAGGTGAATTCGTGGACCTCTTCTCCATTATTGATAAGAAGTGGAAACTCTACCAGCGCAGGAGCGACGTAACACCACGGGCGGCTTATTCTCCCTACGTCCCACCCATGATAATTGCGCCCAAGGAGCCGCAGGCTGCTCAGCCTGATGCCAAAGCCGGCAAGGCAGACGTTCGCGATCTGGCTGAAAGGGCCTTGCTGGATGAATACACACCGCCCTGCGCCTTCATAAACGCCGAGTTTGATGTTCTCTATATTCATGGTCGCACGGGCTTGTACCTTGAGCTTGCACCGGGAGAGCCCAGCATGAACCTTCTCAGAATGGCACGGGAGGAGTTGAGGCCGGGCTTGGCTGCTGCCGTGCGCAAGGCCGTCGCTCAGAAAGCGGCCGTCAGGTATGACGGCTTGCAGTTTAAAGCCAACGGAGATACCCATTTGGTCAATCTCGTAGTGCAGCCTGTTACGAAGCAGGAAGCTGCCAAGGGTATAGTAATGGTCATATTCGAAGAAGGAACGCCCGTGAGCTATCCAGTTTCTGAGACGGCACACGGGGAAGTCACTGATAAAGAGCGGCGAATTTCAGAGCTGGAGCATGAACTCGCGACCACAAAGGAATACTTTCAGGCCACGACAGAGGAGTTTGAAACTACCACTGAAGAACTGAAGTCGACCAATGAGGAGATGCAGTCTTCCAACGAGGAGATGCAGTCCACCAACGAGGAACTGGAGACCTCCAGGGAGGAGTTGCAGTCGGTCAACGAGGAATTGGTGACCGTCAATACGGAACTCCAGAAGAAGATTGAAGAGCTGGACCGGGTCAACAACGACATGAACAACCTGCTGGCCGGCACAGGTATCGGCACC
>JBGOVD010000346.1:0-3172 GCA_041477935.1 Dissulfurispiraceae bacterium
CTTGCGGATTCCAGGGCGCAGATGAACGAGTTTATCAAGGCTTACAATCATAAACTTTAGGCAGAGTTTTTTTCGATTGATGGCGACTCTCCCGGGCCTGAAACTGAGCTCGGGGGAGTTGATTTGTCGATGATTGGTGGAGCGGAAATCGGGATGAGGTGTCCGCATGAAACCCGACGGTTTGTTTAACAACTGCTTGACTCTGGACTGAAAGGGATATCTGCGGAATGCGCAGGTTGCCTTGAACGTCCTGTATGAACAGTGTTATTATTTGCAGGCTTAGATTTTTTGCTTGATCTATTTTTTTATTACAGCGATGCATTAGTACATATGAATATTTTGAATCGGTTCGGGTAGTGACTTGGAGGGAATATGAGCTTTTCTTTCGGCAATATGAAGTTAAGGAGCAAACTGTGGCTGGTCGCTGCTGTTGTCTTTCTGGGTATTGTGCTGATCATCGGTGAATCACTGATTTCCCTGAAGGGTAAAATGATGGATGAGCGACGCCTGAAAAACAGGAATGTTGTCGAGACTGCTTACGGCGTTCTTGATCATTATTATAAGCTCTCGCAGAGCGGCAAGATGACCGAAGAGGCGGCCAAGACAGCTGCAACTGCGACTATCAATGACTTGCGCTATGACAAAAAAGAGTATTTCTGGATAAATGATCTTAATCACAAACTTATAGTTCATCCTCTCAGACCCGAGTCTGTCGGTAAAGATGTGTCCGATCTCAAGGACGCAAACGGAAAGCAGATCTATGTGGAGTTTGTAAACATGGCCAAAAAACAGGGCGAGGGCTTTATAGACTATTCGCTGAAATTACCGGATAAGCCGCCTTTGCCGAAGATCTCATTTATCAGACTATTCACACCATGGGGATGGGTAATCGGTTCGGGAATAGCTGTCGATGATGTCAACACCGCTTTTTGGAAGACAGCAACAACACTTGCAGTAACAGGGGTGCTTGTCATGATCGTGATGCTTACCCTTGTGTTTTTTGTCAGTGCCAGCATTTTAAGGCAGCTGGGGGCTGAACCGGATGTAGTTGCGGAAGTAGTCAAGATGGTGGCAAAGGGCGATCTTGCGATCAATGTTGAAACAAAGGAAAACGATAATTCGAGCCTGATGGCCGATATGAAAGAGATGGTCAAACGGCTTAAGACCATCGTTGGCGAGATCAGGACGGCATCCGAAAGCATCGCGGGGGGCAGTCATACCCTGAGCGCCAGTTCCGAAGAGATATCGCGCGGGATGTCCGACCAGGCACAGCGCGCCAGTCAAATAGCTGCTTCCGCCGAAGAGATGTCGCAAACGACTATCGACATTGCCAAGAATGCATCCAGCATGGCCTCCTCGGCAACAACCGCATCCGATATAGCACGACAGGGAGAAGACGTCGTGGCGAAATCGGTAAAGGAAGTCCGGGCGATTGCAAGCACAGTGAGCGACTCATCGAAGATCATGCGGGACCTTGGAGACCGTTCCAAACAGATAGGCGAGATAGTTACCGTCATCAACGATATAGCCGATCAGACGAATCTACTGGCACTTAATGCCGCCATAGAAGCGGCGAGAGCAGGCGAACAAGGCAGGGGTTTTGCGGTGGTGGCGGATGAAGTAAGGAAGCTTGCCGAAAGGACCGCAAAGGCAACTTCTGAAATCGGATCGATGATCAAGGGCATTCAGACAGATGTCGACGGCGCGGTGGTATCAATGACAGGGGCCACAAAGCAGGTAGAACTTGGTGTTGAGTTTTCGGCTAAGGCTGGCGAGTCACTCGGCAGGATCGTCAGCAGCGTCGGCGAACTTCACTCCATGGTCCAGCAAATAGCGACCGCAACGGAAGAAATGTCGTCCGTCTCCGAGCATATCAGCAGCGATATCCAGTCGATTGCGTCGTCTTCGAAAGAAATAACCGGCGGATCAGACCAGATAGCCAGGGAATCATCCGGCCTTGCGAGTGTTGCCGCCAACCTCAGGGGTATAGTGGGTAAGTTCAAGCTGTGATGAAAAAGGTCTGAAATACAAGAAGGCATCAGTTTAAAAGAGGATAATATGGCATTGGAGAAACTGTATGCTGTCATCAAGAAGAGATGCCTTGAAGAGGGGAACGCCTATATTATTACCGGCGGCAAACACCTCATAGAGGCGCTGATCTATAACGAGGTGATTGTCAATGTCAAATCGAGGACTCTTTCTCATGAGCAGATAATCGAGTCGCTGATAGCCAATGACATAAAGGAAGTCAACGCATCTCCGGCTGAGGTGAAATTTGACGATATCCAGCCTGCGACGATTGAGAAGACCTTTCCTGCGGCGGCGCCTTTTATTCTCAGCCTCGACGACACTGTGGCCAAGAGGATACTGAACATACTGAGGCTGCTGGGCCATCTTGCCAAATCAGGGCCCGAAGGCTATGCTGCTTTCGATGTCGTCACCGAAGAGATCCTGAAGAATTATCCCGGCTTTTCTCTGGAAAGTGCCACGGTCAAGAAAAGGATCGACAACTTTTCGAATGAGTTTCTTATTGCGAATCCTTTTCACAATGGAGAAGCATTGCCTTCCGAACGGCGGTTTGTCCCGGGTTGGATTTTCAGCAGGATAATGATGCCCGACAGCTTGTTCAAAGAGATCTTTCTATATTTTGTTTTCTTTGGGGACCTTTTCCAGCCCGTATTCAAGACTATCGTTAAAAAAGAGTCGGGCTTTGGGGCCAAGGTCGGAGTCGCCAGAATGTCCAGGATAATTTACAGCGCGGCATGCAGTGCTAATACTGTCAGCATATTTAAGGGTGCGGCAAAAGCAGGCGAATTGCAAATCAATTGCCACTCGGAGAAAAAGACCGGGATACTTATGACACAAGCCGATATGGATAAATTAAATATAAAGGATGGAGATACTGTCAGTCTCACATTCAGGACAAAATAGGAGAGGGAAAATTCGTTTCGCGAGGTGACCGGGGATAGTTAATCCGGCTGCAAAGAACAATAGAGTTACAATGCGTGGGAGGGGGGCCAGCATGCAACTATTCAGTAATCTTTATGCCGCTCTCGAAAAGAATACTTTCAATTCTCTCTCAAAGAAGATAGTCGGCAATATCTTTTTCTTCTTTTTGCTGGTGGTCTTGCTCTTTATACTCTGCGGTTGGACTGTTAGTTCTACAAAAGAC
>JBGOVD010000182.1:0-5107 GCA_041477935.1 Dissulfurispiraceae bacterium
ATCAGAAAGATCGACGACCCCAAACTGCCGATTTACAAGGGCGCGGACAGGGCATTGCTTGAACGGTTCATAGAGACGATTCATGAAGAGAAAAGCTTGCGGTCCCGCAAGACATATCTCGACAAGGTGCGATATTGGACACACCTCCAGACGGTGATAGATGAAAGAATCGAGCTCTTTACCCAGATATTCGGCTTCAGCGAAGGCGATATCAGGCATTGTGAATTGGTCGCGTCCCGTTATTCGAAGATTGTTGATGGAAGGACGGCCCGCAAGAAGAAGCTCTGGACAATCGGCATAGGCACAGGCGCTGCTACGTTGGCGGGGGCTGCCGCCTGGTACCTTTATAAAAAAGATAAAAAATAGATCGGCATCTGAGATGCCTGATCATAATTCAGCTTGATACCCGACTGTTGAGGAGGAATAAATGCAGGCACCCATTGAAAATTACTGGCAGATCAGACTGAACGACCTCAAAAAGGTCCTGGAAAACAACAATTTCGAGGTATTCATTGCAGGAAACGCAGCTGAGGCCAAAGACATCGTCTTCAATACGATCATCCCTCAAACTGCACCCAAAACCGTTTCATGGGGAGGATCCATGACGCTGCGCGATACGGGTATCAAGGATACTTTGCTCAAGGAGTCTGCCTTTACGATCCTGAATCCCGAGGCCCAGTCCCTTTCGCCGGCGGAGTCTTATGAGGTGCGGAGGCAGGCCCTGCTTGTGGACCTCTACTTCACTGGGACCAACGCAGTGACCGAAGAAGGACAACTCGTTAATCTCGATATGACCGGCAACCGGGTCGGGGCGCTGCATTTCGGTCCGAAGAACGTCGTCGTCCTTGCCGGGAGAAACAAGATAGTTCCCGGCCTTGAAGAGGCCATGCTGCGCATCAAGAATTATGTTGCCCCGACCAATGTCATGAGACTGGACAAGAAAACACCTTGCCTGACGACATCCGTCTGCCAGGACTGCCGTAGTTCCGAAAGGATCTGCAATGTCTGGACTATTACTGAAAAGTCCTTCCCTAAAAACCGGATCAGGATTATACTGATAAATCAGGATCTGGGTTTCTAAAGAATTGGCGTTTTTTGCCGATAAGATAATGATTTGAGCAGACATAGGGCGCAAAGTATTTGGGTCCGTTTTTAAGTAAATCATCCGGAGGAGAGTAATCCGTGGTAGAAATTTCCATAATTCTCATCGGTGCAGCGATAGGATGTCTGTATGCAATGATCTATTTGAAGCAAAAGAAGAAAAAAGCTGCGTTTCTGGCCGCGAATGAACAGAAGGCGAATGCAACAAGGCTCCTTCCGGTCGGCATGCTGATTGCGAAAACCGGCACCCATCGGGGTATGGTCTTTGCCATAGAGTCGTCCGGACTAAAGATCGGCAGGGACAAAGCCAGGAATAATGTCGTGATAGATAAGGAAATCGTTTCCCGTGAACATGCGTGGATCGGTCTCGAGGATGGGAAGGTGGTAATCAAGGACCTTAACTCTCTGAACGGCACCTATATCAATTCGATGGATGCAGCCCGTATTCAGACTGCTGAACTGAAAGACGGGGATGTGGTTTTCATAGGAAAGACAAATTCGGAAACCTTCAAATTCAAGGCCGGGTAGTCGGGACCAGCCCATCGCCGAATCATGCTAGGTAAAGAAGTCGGACCATACAGGGTTTTGCAGAAGATCGCCCAGGGCGGCATGAGCTCTGTGTATAAGGGGCTGCATATCGACCTTGAGCAGGAGGTGGCCATAAAGGTCCTCTCTTGCGAATCTTTTGAAGACCCGTGCCTGAGAGAGCGCTTTATCAATGAAGCGAAAATCCAGGCGAAGCTGTCCCATCCAAATGTAATCAAAACGCTGAACTACCTCGAGCAGGACGGCTCTATCTTCCTGGTAATGGAGTATGTAAACGGGGAGACCCTCGATGTCCTGTTGAAAAAAATCGGCCCGCTGCCGCTGGAAAGGGCAGTGGTAATCTTTATGGGTGTCCTCGATGCCATCGATTTCATGCATTCTAAAGGTATCATTCATCGGGACATAAAGCCTGCCAATATAATGCTTGCCTACGACCGTTTTGTGAAGGTGATGGACTTCGGCATAGCAAAGATGATGGGAGAAAAGGGAAAGACAAGGGCCGGCATAAGGATCGGGACCCTCTGGTATATGTCCCCTGAACAAATACGAGGCGAAGAGGCTACGGCATTAACGGATATTTACTCGCTCGGCGTCACTTTATACCAGATGGTAACGGGTCGTGTCCCCTTTACCGGAGAACTGGAGTTCGACATAATGAGGGGCCACCTTGAGGAAACGCCGGTTCCGCCATGGAAAATAAACAGGGATGTGCCGAAAGAGCTGGGAGAGACTATCCTGAAGGCCCTCGCAAAGAAACCTGCTGACCGGTATCAGAGTATCAGGGAATTTTCAGAGGCCCTGAGATCGTTCATGAAGATGCATGAAATAAACCAGACAAGGGCGATCCGGGTCCCCGACAATTTTATCGACCGGCTTAAATGCGAGCGATTGTCGCCGGGGCTATGGGCAGCGAAGCACGGCATTATGATTGTCGCAGTCGTAATTGCGATAGCTGTCCTCGGCGCGCTGGCAGTTTTGGCGCAGGGAAAAGGGAGATCTGCGGACCCGGCAGCCATGACGCAGCATGTGCCGGTCCAGGCTGTAAAACCAGCTTCGGGCCCGACGGAGGCCGACATTCCGGTGAAGCCGGTACCCATACAGTCAGCGGAAGAAAAGCAGAACGGGAAACAGAAAAGTATAGCAAAAGCCAATTCGCATGGGCATGTCGGCAGAACTATAAAGACAGATCAGTCCGGAGCGAATAAAGAAGCAGCAGGGACAGAGCTGCAGAGTCGTATCGACAGCGCAAAATCTAAGAATCGTTCGTCTGATACAGGGAAAGAAGCACCTGATAGTGGAGAAGATAACGGGTGGAGAATCAGGAAATGAAGAGCAGGGGCATTTTAGGTAACCTCACAACTCTTATTGCTGCCATATTATTGGCGGGGTGTGCGACCGTGCAGGACTTTCATCAGAATCTTGTTAAGTCCTTTCGCACACCTGGTGAGACTATGGTTGTGAATCCGGAGGAGACAGCTCTTTTTCATGAATGTCCTGAAGGCAGGCAGGAAATGCCGGCACTTCTTGAAACGGACACGATTCCGAACAGGGTGAAGTCGGGCGAAGAGATCAATCACCGTATCCGCTATGTGCTCTGTCTTGCAGATCAAACTGCTGTATTGAAGGGTGAAATCGTCAGGACTGTCTCCTACAACGACAGGACGGTTTTTCGTGACAGCACCAAGTATGATTTTAAGTCCGGAATCTGGACTGTAGATGCATTCGTGTTGGTGCCGGAAAACGCGGCCCCCGGGACTTATACAGTTAACACGGCGCTCATATATAAAAACGGTTCGGCCGGGATGAGTAATACGTTTCAAGTGAAGAACAGGCAGGAAGGTAAATGATCCGATGAGGTCTTTCACCGGGAGCGATAAAGGTCTTGTGCGCCGTGAGAATGAGGATTCGTATCTACTGTACATCCCGGACGATGAAGAGCTCCTTGAGAGGAAGGGCATCCTTGTCATTGTCGCCGACGGCGTCGGTGGGGGGCCTGCCGGGAAGCGGGCCAGTTCAATGGCCGTCGAACTGATAAGGGACTTTTATTACCAGCATCCGGATGAAGACAAATTAGAAGCACTGCAGGAATCTCTGAAGGCTGCGAACCTCCATATCTACCAGGAATCGAGGATGGACCCGCTTCTGCACGGCATGGGAACTACATGCACTGCTTTTGTCGTATGCAAAACCGAGGGCTTTCTGTGTCACGCAGGAGACAGCAGGGCTTATCTGCTCCGTGACAGGGAACTGCGGCTTATTTCGGAAGATCACACACTTGTCCATGAACTCGTAGCTGAAGGCATCATCACCCCGGAAGAGGGCAGGACCCATCCCCAGAGAAACATTATTCTGAAGGCATTGGGCTCTGCGAGTCATTTAGATCCCGACACCGAATGCATAGATCTTCAAAAAGGAGATACCCTGCTTTTATGCTCTGACGGGCTCCACGGTTATATGTCGGACGAGGAGATCTATTCCACATTGTCCGGAAACCCGGTGGAAGAGGCAGGGAGCAAGCTTATCGAACTTGCACTGGACCGGGGCGGGGCCGACAACATTACGGTTGTAATTCTGAATATTTGAACTCTGCGGCTAAGAAGCGCTTTGCTATCTTTTGCCCGCCTCAATCAATGCCTGAACGGGCTTCAAGCCGTAAGGGCTGCCCTGTTCTATGGCGGTAAGCACTGTCCCTCCACCTGTGAAGAAGTAATAATTGGCATTGTCCATCACGGACAGGTAGAGCCCTGGGCAGAGGTCTTTGAACTCCTGGAGAGTGTCACCACCTCCGTACATCTTCATCGCGGCTGAGTTCCTGTCGATAGTGTTATCAAGGGCCTGTGAGCCTGCTGTGAAATGAGGTGTGAATCCCATAACGGCATTCACAAAAATTGTCCTGGCGCCATGGATCGCCGCCGAAACCTCTTCATCCTCGAAGGACGAAGGATCGATGTCGAGAATATAGCCATAAGAGGCCCCGGGTCTGAAATCTTTGATGGAGATAGACCTGTATTGACCCTCGATCCTTCCGTCCAGCGTATCGGATTCGACTATACGAGGGAGTTCGACGATCTTTTTCCGGAGCCGATCTTTTTCGACCAGCTCTTTCGCCAGCTCTATGTCGTCATCGAGCACGCCCTGAATGCGAACATTGTATTTGGCGCAAAGGTAGGTGTTGTAGATGACGCCGCCCAGGATAAGATAGTCCACTTTTTCATAGATTGCGTATAACGGCCTTATCTTTGTGTCGTATTTCGATCCGGCTACAACGGCAAGGAAAGGCCTCTCCGGGTTAAGCACCCTGCCCAGGTTCGTGATCTCCTGCTGCATCAGGAACCCGGCGTATGATGGAAGGTGGCGGGTGATGTTGAATGTCGAGGCATGCGCCTGCCATGATCCGAAGGCGTCATTGACATAGATGTCTCCCAGTCCGGCAAGCTGAAGTGCAAAGCTATCGCTATCC
>JBGOVD010000192.1:0-4956 GCA_041477935.1 Dissulfurispiraceae bacterium
ATATTCCCTTGTGAATAGGTGCTTGAAATCTCGCATTCCTCGCAGAGTTCCTCGCAGGACCTGCCAACCAGGTCTATGCCCGCCATATTCTCGGCCAGTGGATTCGCCCATTGTACGACTCCCTTTTTATCAAGCAGCAGGATGCCTGATCCGATCGCGCTGACAATGCTGTTCAGTTTCTCCTTTTCCTCGAAAAGCTCGGCGGTACGCTCCTTGACCTTTCCTTCAAGTTCCGCCGCATGTCGTTCCATCTCTTCCTGGTGTTTTGAAATCTCTTCGGCCTGAATACGCTTTCTGTTGAATGCGATCAGCGCCGTAGAAACGACAACGGTAGTAACGAGTATCGACATGATAAGGTAGGAGTAAAATCTCATGCTCTGTTTTGTCATCTGAGCGATATCCGAAAACGGGGACGATACGAAGATGATCCAGGACAGTTCATCGCCTGTTCGGGCAAAAGAGAGGATCTTGTCTTCGCCGGAAGGTGCAATATACTTACCGGTCTTGTTGGAGACCACTTCGACTATCTTTCTTTCCGTATCAAAGTTCTTGTGGCATTTCAAACAGGAGTCGTTCGATTTGAATACGTTATTGCCTACCATCTTAGGCTGGATTGCGTGATAGAGAAGAGTGCCCCTGCCGTCCATGATCCAGATATTTCCCTTGTCGATTACATCCAGCTTGCTTGTAAAACGGGAAATGATCTCCTCGACGTCTATAGACAGAAAAATGGCGGCAGCGCTGCCATTGTTCGATTGCACGGGCGCAAGGAAATATAGCATTGTCGGGAGCTCGACGAGCCCGACCTTTCCGACGGGCAATTCCAGGGCGGTTTTGATGATATGAGGAGAGAGCGTGTCAAGCGATTCCTTCTCCCCTTCAAAGTGGACGACTTCACCCTTTTCATTGATTATCCCGAAGTTCGCCGCCACGTTGTGCCGGCTCTTCAGGACCTCGCCCGCGAGTCCGCCCATATCGCCCTTGCTGCCGACATCTATCCCCGAAAGCAGTCGTGCGGTATAGAGAACCCGCTCTTTTCTCAGCCGGATGAAGTCGCCGATATTGCTTGCTATCAACTGGGAAATCAGTTGCTGCTGTTTGCTGAACTCCTGGGCGATCTCCATCTGGAGCGACTGCTGGAAAAAAATATTCAGGGAAATGAGGACAGACACAATTACAAGAAGAATTCCGATTATCAGGAAATGTCCCTTCATACCTAACTATAACAGGAAAGCCGGGATGATGAAAACCCCGCGCGCTTGCAAGTAATGAGTTGTTTCTTTCCTTCTTTTGCTATGTATATACTATATTCGTCCACTATGATGGAAATAAACACCGAGGAGACATCGATGCAACAGCTGCTGTTGAGACTTATCATAAACGCACTTTCACTTGCTGCGGCAATCAAACTGATCAATGGTATATCATTTGCCGGCGAGTGGTGGAAAATCATAGGCATAGCCGCTGTTTTCGGTTTTATTAATGCGCTTATAAAACCCGTCATACAGCTCTTTACCTTCCCGTTGATCATTCTCACCCTCGGTCTCTTCACCCTTGTGATAAATGCAACAATGCTCGCCATAACAGCTGCGCTGTCGGGTCCGCTGCATCTCGGTTTGCAAATAAGCGGCTTCTGGCCGGCGCTCTGGGGCGCCCTGGTCATAAGCCTGGTAAGCATGGTCCTTTCCTGGATCACCGGTATGAACAGGAGTTAATTAATCAAAGTCTTCATTCCCGCGAAGGCGGGAATCCAATTAAACTAAAAAATGGATGCCCGACTACGAATCTCGGGCATGACGGAAAGGGAGGTGTTTTAATGTTCTTATTGTCGTTTCTCGGGTTTCTGGTTCTGGCTTTTCTGCTCGCACTGGTCTTCAGAAAGGCCGGTTATTCGGGGTTTCAGATCATACTTTTATTTGTGCCGATCGTCAACATAGCGGTCTTTGTCTGGTTCGCCTTAACGGAGTGGCCGATACAGAAGGAATTGAGAGAGCTGAAAGCAAGGAATATCACACCCGGCGCTGTGTAAGGCGAAAGGTCGCCCCGGGCCGATGCGCCTGACGCTATGCTTCAGCCGGTCCCGTGTTCGATCTGACCGCAAAGATAAGGTATCCGGCAGCTATCAATGCATTCAGGAGCCAGGGAAGCGGGACATCCATCCTGAAGAAAATAATCAGGGCATTGACGATAATGACCGGGGTAAGCGAGACGGCGCCGAGCCGCATCAGCAACCGGTAGTTCAAACCGGCCTTAAAGCTGCGCAGAAAGAACGATCCTGCAATAGCATAGATCAACACCTGTATACTCCTGAAGGTGAACGATGCAAGCACTGCAAACGGGTAGAGAACGATTGCGAACCATTCTTTGAAGGACTCAAGCCAGTCGTAGAGCAGCTCCTTGGTGAGAGTTGCATCTCCAATTTCCAACAGATCAAGGGAATGCGCCTCCTTTCCGCCGTCGTGCGTTATCAGCCGGGTTTTTGTAAGCAATATGAAGGCCTTGGAATTCTCCAGCGAGGTGATCTGCCCCGTTGTGTCGATGATCATGACAGGATCGCCGTTGTCCGGGTCTTTAATGATATATGGCTGAGGTTCATTTATCGAAGCCTGACCCTTGGCTATCGTAATGGCGGGAAGCTGACCGACGTATTTAGGCGAGTCGTTATCAATATATTCCGTAATGTCCGAATCCATGCGTATCATTCCCGGTATCCAGCAGAGGGCCACAAGCGAGAGCAGGTAGAGGAAGCAGAGCCCGGTCGACCATTCCCTGGCCACCTCGCGGTAGAGGGCCTTCGAATAGAACGACATGTAAAGTGGATGTATTATAGTATATTGTTTCATGGGCTACCAATCGAGCAACTATTGTACTTCTTTATAACGGCTTTAGACAACCCGCAGACCGCGGATGGTTGCACTGCGTGTCCGATTTTCAGTGCCTTATGATTCCATTAGGTCTACTGAAGGTAGTGTTATCACAATAATTAAATACCACTTAAAATATATCTAGACAATTGATCTGCCGTATGCAATAATTGAACCCATTGGGAAGTTTTTGCAGAATTGCTGGGGGGCAATAACTGTGTAGAGGGCGGAATAGTAATGTTCGGATGGGGAGTCTTTTTCGAGACGAAAAGGTGTGATCGTCTATCTTCAAGTGGAGGCGCTCATTTATATAGTTCAACAAGATCATGTCGATCCCACGTTTGGAATCAATCCGGCGTGGGATTTTTCTTGATTTTTGCTGCTTGCGGCGGACCGTTTACACCTGCGAAAGGTGCAATGACAGGGATGCATGTCCTGTTTCGGTGCGGTACTAACAAAACGGGAAAAAGTCTATCTATCAAACGGTAATGGGTTCACTAGCGCGGAACCTGGTTCAGAACCAGCGTTCAAAGTTCTCCAATCGTTACCGTAACCGACTTGATCCCTGGCGACTTCGACGGCGATGGACTGGTAGATATCGGAATTGCACGGGGCGGAGTGATATCTGTTTATCACTCGACTGGAGGCTTCTTTGATGTGGCGAGAGAGACCTGGCTTCGGGACCCAATTGGTAATATCACCAGAATGTTCGCCGGAGATATCGACGGCAACGGAAAGGCTGCATGCAGCTCGGGCGGTGGAGGCTATGAATCGTTTGCTGCTGGGTTGGCCAGAGAGTCTGGCAGACTTTCGCTGAGGCCAAATACATGGGTTTGGACGGTGGGAAAAGACCCGGTGATGGTGAGGCGTCATCTGAGGGAGAGGACAGAGTTGAAGAAAGAGGTTGAGCAGGAAATGGGCGCACTGGAGAAGGGAGCATATAAATGTTAATGAGTAAGTCTGACCCTTTGGCCCACCATTTGGCCTACCATTTGGCCTACCATTGAAAAGTTATTATGCAACTGTAAGGTAATCTCTATCCTGAAAGCGGTCGAACGCATGAATTTGCCGGGTGGCAGGGACTGAAACACCGCTACCTATCATATTAAAGATAATGCCGACTCCGGTTATGGCATAAATCCTATATCCGGTAATTTGGTGTCATCTCCAGCAGGCTTCTTCGATTCAACAGCCTTCCTCTTTTCGGCCTCTCTCTTGGATGAAGTCGCAGTAGCCATCCTGGTCTTCAACCTTTCAAGATAACTCACGTAGTTTTCCGGTGGGTTAACGTTTTTTACAAGAGACCTGGTCAGGACAAGCGTTGGGTTATTTACAGGCTCAGGCTTTGACTTATAGTTGGCAGCAAGAATATCTAAAGTGCTAATGACTTTTTTCAGGCCATAAGATGCTATAAAGCACTCCAAAGTATTATTGTTCACAGCTGAGAACGGAGTGTCGCCCACCACGTCCTGTATCATGTCAAAGGAAAGGGCAATACTGTCTTCGGGTAGATCTGCAATAACCGCTTTCTGTGTTGCCGGTTCTTTATTAACGGCAGTCAGAGTCCCCATTTTAACGGTAATTTTCTCGGCATTTACCCGGCAATCAACGCTTGTTGCTGTCGCCTGCTTTTCTTCAATAAACCCCTTAGCTTTTAGCTGGTTCCGCGCATCCTGCAGCTCTATCGGGCTAAGTCCCGTCTCATTCTCTATTCCATCCAGTTTGATTGTTATCCAGCCGTTCGGGTTCTTCTCGATACCGCGCCCTTTAAGCAAATTCGACAACAAAATAGCAGTGATTATGCTTCCTGTAATCTTTGCGAGGTCAGGGAAGTAATTAGCCGGATTTCCAGCGTTTGCAAGTATCTCTTCGGGTCCCATTTGGATACCTCCTTATAAAGCGCTTTTACTGCTCTCCATATTATTAAAGCAGAATTAGACGACAAATGCCAATAAAGGGTGTTAGTCAAAAGATAAGAGGTCAAAGAAAAGAGGGTCAGACTTACAAATAGACATTTAATCACCCATTTGCTATTCTAGGATATGGCTAGAAAGCCCAGAATCGAAATTGAAGATGCCCTATATCATGTAAT
>JBGOVD010000347.1:0-3167 GCA_041477935.1 Dissulfurispiraceae bacterium
GCTGTCCAATACCCCTATGACCGTGAAGGGTATATTTTTTATCCTTATGATCTGACCCACCGGGTCGACGGCGCCAAACAGACTATTCACTACAGTCTGCCCCAGGAGTGCAACTTTTGTGGCACTCCTTACATCATCGTCGGTGAAGGGCCTTCCTGCGGACAGCGGCCAGTCCCTGACCTCGAGCATGGCAGGGGTCGTGCCGACAACACCCGCCGACCAGTTCAGGTTGCCGTAAATAATCTGTGCCGCACCATTATGAACAGGGGCCACAAATGCCACGGCAGGGCATTCTTTCTGGATCGCTTCAACGTCTCCCATAGAGAGAGTCGGCTGTGTTCCGGCTCCCATTCTTGCACCACCCGAGGTTGTTGAGCCCGGAAGTATGATGAGCAGGTTGCTGCCCATGCTCGAAATCTGTTCGGATATTCTTTGGCGCGCGCCGGTTCCCACGGCAAGCATGGTAATAACGGCACCGACTCCGATGATTATCCCAAGCATTGTGAGTGACGAACGCATCTTATTGACCATAAGGGACTTAAGTGAAATTTTGACGGTTGAAGGGATATTGATCATGCCTTCACCACTGCCTCATCGCTGACAACCCTGCCGTCGATGAATTTTATCACCCGCCTGCTGTAGGCCGCGATGTCGGGTTCGTGTGTAACAAGAATTACTGTAATGCTTGATCCGGTGTTCAGCTCTACTAAAAGCTCCATTATCTCAGCGCTTGTTTTCGTATCGAGGTTTCCTGTCGGCTCATCCGCGAATATAATGGGCGCACGGTTAACGATGGCCCTCGCAATGGCGACCCTCTGCTGCTGGCCCCCCGAAAGCTGGTTGGAATAGTGGTCCTCGCGGCCTTCGAGTCCCACGGTCTTCAGCGCCGCCGCCGCCCTTTCTTTTCTTTCCTTCGCCGGGATACCGCTGTAAAGCATGGGCAGCTCTACATTTTCGAGTGCTGTTGTCCTCCTCAGGAGATTGAATCCCTGGAATACGAAACCAATTTTGTTGTTCCTTATCTCGGCAAGTTGGTCCCGGTCCAGCGTCGATACATCGAAGCCATCGAGCAGATAATTTCCGCTTGTGGGTTTATCCAGACAGCCGAGGATGTTCATGAAGGTCGATTTGCCGGAACCCGATGGTCCCATGATCGCTATGAATTCTCCTTTTTCGACAGTAAGAGAGACATTGCTTAGCGCGGTGAGGGGAATATCACCCAGCGGGTAGATCTTTGTAATATCACGTACATCTATGAGGACCATGGATCAGAACATCCTCGGGCCAGACGCGGACGGTGTTTTGCCCTTTGCAAGCGATTCCACTATCAGGTTCCCGCTCTCGGTCAAATCACCTGACGTGACCTCTGTGTAATTTCCGTCGCTTATCCCGGTTGTTATCTTTACCCGTTTCGGGGTGTTATTTTCTAAAATCCAGACTCCTGAACCCTTCTCCCTTTTCTCAGTCGACCCCTTGCGCTTTTCGGACGGGTTGAACCGCAGGGCTGCATTCGGTATTCTCATAACATTATCTTTTGATGATGTTATTATCGATACATTGGCGGTCATGCCGGGCTTAAGCCTGAGATCAGTGTTGTCCACAAGAACGACGACATCATAGGTAACAACATTCTGGACGGTTATAGGTGCAAGCCTGACTACTGAAACCTTGCCCTTGAAGGTAATGTCCGGATAGGCATCTACGGTGAAATCGACGGGCATTCCGACCTTCACCTTTCCGATATCGGCTTCCACAACACTGCTGTCTATCTGCATTTTCGTAAGGTCCTGGGCAATATTGAAGAGTGTGGGGGTCTGGAAACTGGCGGCTACGGTCTGTCCGATGTCGACACTGCGGGAAATAACGATGCCGTCCACGGGGGAGATGATCCGGGTGTAGGCGAGATTTATCTGCGTAGTTTTTAATGCAGCCAGCGTTTGGGCAATTGATGCCCTGGAAACGCCCACCTGCGCTTTGGCGGTTTCATAGTTCGTCTCGGATGTGTCGAGATCGCTTCTTGCGATATATCCCTTGGCGAAAAGTTGTTTGTTTCGTTCGAATGTTCTTTTTGCGTCGACGAGGCTTGCATCCGATTTATCGAGGTTCGCCTTGGCCGAGATCCAGTTGGCCCGTGCCTGCTCGACCTGTGCTTCGAACGTGGCCGGATCGATCTGCGCGATCAACTGCCCTTTCTTGACCGGAGAGTTGTAATCAACGTAGAGGTTTTTGATGGTTCCGGATACCTGCGTGCCTACAAGGACCGTGGTGACGGCATTTACAGTACCGGTTGCAGTTACTGACGATATAATAGTGCCCCTGGTAACCTTATCTGTCCTGAACTGAGGTTCGCTATTCTTGTTGCCGATCAGGAAATAGGCAGCGCATGCCAATATAATGATGGGAACTGCGATCAGGAAAACTTTCTTCTTCATAGCCATCGGCTCCTTGTTGAATCGCAATAGGTGCTGGAATGTAAGTACTTACTTACATTTTAGTTTTCTCCTCCAGCCGCTGTCAATCAAAAAATAATGAATAATTATGAAGGAATGCAGAGTTTGATATTCTTAATGAGCTGTTGGGATAGGATACGGAAGATTGTGCCGGTCAATACTTGACGCCGAAACCGGCAAGTCCTTCCGGCTTCTCATCCCAATCGGCCTCGATACCCGATACTATTGCGGAACGCGGGCCTTCATAACATTGACTGATTGCCGCCTCTATGGCCAATCTCTCGCCTTCAAAGACCACCTCGACTTTTCCGTCGGCCAGGTTTCTCGCCCATCCGGCAAGTCCAAAAGATGACGCGATGTCGGTTACGAACCATCGAAAACCCACACCCTGCACGCGCCCTCTGATAACGAGATGTGCCCGCGTATTCATATTTTAATGATAGCAGTTCCTTCGGGAAAATGAAGAAGGGACCTCCTGTACGGCCAGGAAGGAGAAATCGTGGCGATCTGTCATGAAGGGGCGCCATCGAGATGGCGTTTTATCTCCCGGATAAAATCGTCGCCGTACCGCTGCAGCTTCGCATCACCAACCCCGCTTATCATCCGCAAGTCAGCCGCGGAAGTTGGAAGACGCCTGCACATCTCGTGAAGTGTTTTGTCCGAAAAAATAATATAAGGAGGAACATGCTGGGCGTCTGCCATCTTTTTTCTCAGCGA
>JBGOVD010000243.1:0-4267 GCA_041477935.1 Dissulfurispiraceae bacterium
CAAAGGCATGGGACAACAATGGTTTCGCATCGCTCCATATCGCGGTCAATGTTTCTGCCGTTCAACTGCAGCAGCATGATTTTGTCGATGTGGTGGAAAATGTACTGAAAAAGACGTCGTTTGCCCCTGAGCTTCTCAAGCTTGAGATCACGGAGAGCGTGGCACTTCAGAATCTCGATGCAATCGTCCCCAAACTCACGAAACTGACAGACATGGGTGTGCGGTTTGCAATCGATGATTTCGGGATGGGCTATTCATCGCTGAACTATCTGAAGCGTCTTCCTATTCAGACGATCAAGATCGACAGGAGTTTCATGAACGACCTGACGAGGATGGAAGAGGACGCGTCGATCGTTACGGCTGTGATCGCCATGGCGAAGAGCCTTAACCTCGATACCATAGCCGAAGGCGTCGAGACCGAAGAACAGATGAACTTTCTGAACAATTGCCACTGCGATAAGATGCAGGGCTTCCTGTTCAGCCATCCCCTGCCTGCAAAGGAAGTCGAAAAGTTATTCCTGCAGTAGAATCAAATCACCCCGCGTCTTGATTGCCTGTCGGACAAAAAGCGGCTACAATAAAACAATGAAAACAATGACTGTGAAGTCGGAAGACTATATGATGGAGGAGGAGCCCTACTATCGGCCTGTCGGCGATGAAATAGCCCTCTTCGCGGCTGCTTACCGGAACGGCATTCCTGTTTTGCTCAAGGGACCCACGGGCTCCGGAAAGACCCGGTTCATGCAATATATGGCCTGGCTCCATAAAAGGCCGCTAATCACCGTTTCGTGCCACGACGACCTTACCGCATCCGATCTTGTCGGAAGGTATCTGGTGAAAGGCGGTGAAACCATCTGGGTCGACGGTCCGCTTGCCAGGGCTGTTAAGGTAGGGGGCTTCTGTTATCTCGATGAGATCGTCGAGGCGCGTAAAGATACGACGGTTGTGATCCATCCGCTCGCCGACGACCGTCGGATTCTCCCCATTGAGAAAAGGGGAGAGGTACTCAAGGCGCCTGCCGAATTCCTGTTGGCGCTGTCCTACAATCCGGGTTATCAGAGCGTTCTTAAAGACCTGAAACAGAGCACGAGACAGCGCTTTCTGGCGCTCGAATTCAGCTATCCGAACAGGGAGCTTGAGACTGAAATTATCATGCACGAATCGGGGGTCAACGAAGAAACCGCAGTGAGGCTTGTGAGTTTCGGCGAAAAGACCCGGAACCTGAAAGACCGCGGACTTGCCGAAGGTGCGAGCACCCGCCTCCTGATTCATGCCGCCCAGCTTATAGTATCAGGCATCGGGAAAGCCGAAGCATGCGGAGCGGCCATCTCTGCGCCGCTGACAGACGATGCCGAGATGGCCGGAGCGCTTTCCGAGATCGTAAGCTCTCTGTTCTGATGTCCCATGCCGCCGACAAACGGATCGGGAAGCTAAAGGAAGGACTCGAAATAAACCTGAAGCTCGATTTCATGGAAGACGATGAGATCCGGGACATATTCGCTGAAATCGCGTCGTTCGATCCGGTTTTGAGGCAAAAGATTCTGGCCCTCTCTCTTTCGCTTTCTCACGCCAGCTCTGCATTTGTCGTAAGCACGCTGGCCAGGATAAAGAAGGCGAGACGCATACTTTCCCTGAAGAGTACCGAAAAATGGCTTACCAACGCCTTTGATCTGCTCGATGCCAAGGGGATAGATCCTTTCATAAAGTTCATCTCCGAAGCTGACGACGCTGAAGCACTCAGGAAATATCAGGGCTCCGAAGGGCTGCGCCTCCAGTCGGTCTTGCCGCGACTCGAAGCCTATATCCAGGGGATATCGGGCCTGGGGCTCAGGATAGTTCCGGGGAAGACGGCACATACCGATACAGCTGCAATATACCTTCCGGCAGTTATGAACTTTCATGCCGCTTATGACGATAACTTTCTAATATACAAACTCATGGCGGTGCATCAGTGGTCGCGTATAACCTGCGGTACGCTTATGCCTGACGATAGAATCATAAGGGCCTTTGTCAAAAAGCAGAGGAATCATCCGGACATCGACTCTATATTCAGAAACTTCCAGGAGCGCGAATTTGCCCAGGATCTGTACGTCATCCTTGAATCTATAAGGACCCGGGAATTTCTAGTCGCGGAGTTGCCGGGACTTATGCGGAAAGCCGATGAGCTGAAGGAAAGAATATTTGAAGAAAGGCCGCATATTGAAAGCCTTTCGGGGATTACAGCCGCGGCTGAGGGGCTCTTTCAGTATTATCTGGGCGGCAAGGCAAAAGGGGCAATGCCGCCCGGGTTAAAGGATATATCTCCGGGATTGGAGTCGCTCAGGCAAGCGAAGAGCCCGTCTTTCACATTCGATCTCTTATTCGATACTTACCAAGCCGAATGCCGTATCGGCGGTAAGTATGAGGCCCGTGATCTCTCTTTTCTCGGCACATTAAGGCCGGACAAGGTATCCAGGTTTTTAAGGACGAAGAGGACAGAAAAAAAGAAGAACTATGAAGGCATGATTAATCGTCTCCTTTCGGCCCCGGAGATGGAGAACCGCAAGAAGCCATCAGCCGTCAAATCAGTAACTGAAGAGAGGGAGCTGAAGCCCGATGAAAAATATCTGGTGATAAAGGGAAAGATAATAGAACTCGACAGCGAGTTGAGGGAGATTGTAGAGGAACGGCAGGGTATTCCCGGCGGTATCCTTGTCAAAGGCAGCGACCTCGGGGCCGGCAGTCCGGTAACCCTTGCCGATCTTGTCGCCGAGGAGGAGATTGCAGAGGCAAAAAACGGCGGCATCCCGTATGACGAGTGGGACTACAGGCGTTCGGGCTACAAGAAACAGTGGTGCAGTGTCTACGAGCACGACGTCTATCCCGGACACGAACCTTTTGTAGAGATGACGCTGGGCCGTTATGGCGCATACATCAGGCTGCTCCGCAATAAATTCGAAATGCTGAAAAGGGAACCGAAGATACTGAGGCGTCAGAAAGACGGCGATGATATCGACATCGATGCGGCGGTCGAGGCTTTTTCCGACACGCTTGCGGGACTATCACCGGCCGACGACCTTTTTATCAGACTTGACCGGCAGGAAAGAAACATCGCCGTTCTCTTTCTTCTCGACATGAGCGGCTCGACAAAAGGATGGGTGAACGAAGCGGAAAAGGAGTCACTCGTTCTTATGAGTGAGGCACTCGAAGCGCTCGGCGACAGCTATGCAATCTATGGATTTTCAGGCATGACGAGGACTAAATGCGACTACTACCGCGTCAAGGGCTTCGACGAAAATTATTCCGCAACGATAAAAAAAAGGATTGCAGGCATAGAACCGAAAGATTATACAAGGATGGGTCCGGCAATCAGGCATTCAATCACTTTACTTCAATCGGTAGAGGCGAGGACGCGGCTCTTCATCATACTCAGCGACGGTAAGCCGGAAGACTGGGACGCATATAAGGGAGAGTATGCCATCGAAGACACGCGAAAGGCGCTGATAGAGGCAAGGGAGAAGGGCATTCACCCCTTTTGCATCACCATAGACAAAGAGGCCAGGTCTTATCTTCCGCACATGTATGGCGAGGCGCACTATACCGTGATCGACGATGTGAAGAAACTGCCGGACAGGATTACCGAGATCTATCGCAGGCTTACGACGTAATAGGGTTGAAAATAGTCCCATCTAAGTGCAATATAATAGAGTCATTCTAAATCAAATTTAAATGGAGGCGTTCATGGCAACAGCGAAGAAAGCTAAGCAGTTGAGCATCGAGATACCGAACAGCGTGGGTTTGCTCGCGGCAGTAGGTACCGCACTTTCAAAGGCCAAGGTAAACATCGAAGCCCTCTGCGCATACGAGATGACAGGCACTGCCTATTTCATGGTGATCGTTGACGACACGGCAAAAGGAAAGAAGGCGCTTGCAACTCTCGGCGGCAAGATAAACGTCGAAGATGTAATTACCGTCGAGATTCCAAACAAGAAAGGAGCAATCGAAACAGTTGCAGGGAAGATCGCGGACGCCGGGATCGATATCGTATACATATACGGCACCGCGGGCAGCTGCAGAAATCCCCTGTGCGTTATAAAGACCGCCGACGACAAGAAGGCTTTGAAAGCCCTTAACAAGTAGGAAGCCCATGCTGCCGCCGGTACTGCTTATCGAAGATGACAGTAAGATTGCCAAGGTGGTGAAGGTCTATCTCGAAGGGGCCGGCTACCGGGTTGTTTATGCAGACGCGGGAAAAAAAGGAATAGAAGCAGCTATGAAGGAACGGCCG
>JBGOVD010000040.1:0-9587 GCA_041477935.1 Dissulfurispiraceae bacterium
ACAGTATGACAAAGCCATTGCAAATTACGATAAAGCAATCGATTTGAATCCTAATAATTATCAAGCATACAATAATCGTGGTGCCGCATATTCATGGAAAAACCAGCATGATAAGGCCATGGAAGATTTTGATAAGGCCATCGAGTTGAATCCGAAAAATGCTCAAGCCTACAATAATCGTGGCTCCGCATATGCGAGGAAAGACCAGTATGACAAGGCTATAGAGAATTACAATGCTGCTATAGAATTGAATCCAAAATATGATGAGGCCTACAATAATCGTGCTTTTGTGTATGCAACGAAGAAATATGACAAAGCCATAGAGGACTATACTAAGGCTATTGAGTACAATCCCCAATATGCAATGGCGTACATAGGCCGTGGCGATGTTTATACTAATAAGAGGCAATATGACAGGGCTATAGAGGATTACAATAAAGCAATAGAGTTGAATTCACAATTCGATCGAGCATACAACGGTCGGGGATATGCGTACGCATGTATGAAACAGTATGACAAGGCTATTGAAGACTTCAATAAGGCCACTGATTTGAACCCGAGACATGAAGCCGCCTTCAACGGACGTGGCATTGCTTATAGAAATAAGAAGGAATATGCAAGGGCGATCGAGGATCACAATAAGGCAATAGAGCTTAATCTTCGATATACAGGGGCCTATAGAAATCGCGGCATTGCGTATGCGGAAAACAAACAGTATGACAAGGCCATAGAGGATTTCAATAAGGCTATCGAGTTGAATCCGGGATTTGAATTAGCATACAATGGCCGTGGCCTTGCTTATAAAAGCAAAAAAGAATTTGACAGAGCAATACAGGACTTCAATAAGGCCATTGAGATAAGTGTCAAATACGTGCCGGCCTATTATAACCGTGGTCTTGCATATGCAGATAAAAAACAGTACGACAAGGCTATAGAAGATTACAACCGAGCCATTGAGTTGGATCCGCAATATGCATCCGCCTACCGAGGTCGTGGCAGCGCATATAGAAACAAAAAAAATTATAACAAGGCTGTTGCGGATTATGACAGGGCCATAGAGCTGAACCCATCGGCTTTGGTATATAATGGCAGAGGATTCACCTTCCTCGAATGGGGGAAATATACTGCAGCAGAGAAGGATATAAGGAAAGCGTTAGAACTTGATCCCAATCATCTTCCTGCGATTACGAGTCTGTCCGAGCTCTATTCAGTAACCAATAAGACCTCTGACGCCTGCATTTGGCTGAAACAGGCAATAGATAAAGGGTATGCAAAATGGGATTATATTAAGAATTATAAAACATTTGACAACATACTAAATTCTCCTTGCTATATCGAGATAATGTCTGGGAAGTAATTTATTGCAGCCATTCCTATACAAACTTTTATAATCTATGGTTCTCCGTCTGTCATGGTTACCAGAAATAATTATTGCCGCTGCATGATCTATAAAAAAAATGAGTATAAGTAGGAACTCGTAAGCTCAAATCGCTGTTTACAGCTTTCAATTAATGCTGCCGCTGAAACGTGATCAAGAATTGCGTTTACAACAATTGAGTACGTAAATACCGTCCTGACCACAAAGAATAATGCTTTTTACTCCTTGATAGTAGGACGGACAAGTACATCGCGTCAAACACTAATCCTACAAAAAATAAAGGAGTAGTCCGATATGCATTTTATATCATTAACAGTACTATTTAAAGAGAGCATTAAGGCAGGAAAGGGGACATACCCCAAAGAAAAGAGGGGAACAAAAAGATGTACAAAGTCATTGCAGGGACTATCTATCATAAATTGGGCACAATTGACAAGCATTGCTCGAGATGCTCCGAATCGATGAATCACAACCGTACAGGCTGCCACACCTGCCAAATTCCGGCATCTCGGAGCAAACTCTACAAAGAACTCCAAGGCCTCTACATCAGACACGCCGCCCTAATCCTCGCATATTAGCCAGAAAAGCCGATCGGAGACTCCAACTCCTTTCGGCTTTTCTGGTGCAAATGCTACTACATAGTTTCTCGCTAGTAGAACATTACCTCAAGAGTTTTTCCTGATACCTCCACTTCCTAAAAACTTAATATAATATTAAGATACCGTTGGAATCGACAATCGTGAATGGGAGGTTTGTCATGAAATGGACAGGTATTTATCTTATTGGTTTTTTTATCTTGATTGGTGGTATTCTCGCTGCACTCTGGAAAATGGGTGTTCTGGCCAGAATCGGTACGACATGGACCTTGATAGGAATCGCGATCGCGATCGGTATCGGCATCATGCTCTCAGTCTCCCATAGCGGTAGGAAAGAAAATATCGAAATCAAACAGAAGTGAGTTTCATAGGCCGGGTAGAACAGTTCGAAACCCGACAGCACGATGATCCAATAATGGGTCGTTAGAGGCGTTCCGCCCTTCACCCACGCGAAACAGTCGACTCCTTCTGTACCGGTAACTATAATAATAATGTGATTTGCGAGGAGAAGTAAGTGTACACCGCCTTCTTACCGGGGGGGACAGCTCTCGATTTCTGGAATCTTGCCTAATTGGCCATGTCGCCGGGTTACCGTAGTCTTCACGTTTAATAGATGATAGAATTAAAATTATCTAAGGAGGAACTATGAAGAAAGTGAAACTGACGTTACCGGAAATCGCCCTTATAGCCGGCACGCGCGGAATGGTAGGAGCAGGAGCCGGCCTGTTATTGGCAGACAGACTCAAGGATGATCAGAGAAAGGCTATAGGGTGGACGCTGTTGATTATTGGAGCTTTTAGTACAATCCCATTAGCGATAGAGGTGCTGAGCAAAAGGCAATAGAGCCCGATATTAATTCATTTTTGTAGACTTGTTTCATTTATTCGGTTTTTGATTCCAATTTATGAGAAACTATTGCGAGCTTGTGCTTTACGTTGGCAGATGCCTGGCGGATGGACTCATGCCCGGTAGATTTTACCCGGAAAATAGCGATCCTGTTTCATTGAATAGAATCTCAGTTGCTCATAGAACCATCGAGCGATATCTTCTGCCCTTTCAAAGTTTTGGGCTGATTATTGATTACAACGATCTTGTCAATAATAACAATGAAGCTGACAAGTTGGTGGAGTATGCTAAGAAACAGTTTCAAAATGCTGCGGAGATTATCGAACCACATATGTGCATACATGGGAGAATCATTTTTGCCAGGAAGATAAGATTTGATCACTGTGGTGAAGATGACGCTAAAGGCATAATTAAGACAATGAAGCTGTCAGGTCATGTGCCAAACAAGTTAATTCAGAAAGCGGCGTGGATACGACGAAACAGCGGTTCTGAAACAGCGGTCAGAAGGGAACTTCGCGAGCTAAACAAGAAAGAGGATGAAGTCTGGAAAAGTGTTCTCAATATCTATTAATTGGATCAGATTGTCGTTTCCGGTCAATCTGCCGATTTCAGATGACAGGCAATCTAATGGTAGGGCGATAGATTAAAGTCAGGGCTATAATTAAGGGTTAAACTAATGAGCCTCTGCCCAGTTGCGACCATGGCCGACTTCGACATGCAGCGGAACTGAAAGACTCAATGCGCCTTCCATCTCTTCCCTTATCAGTTTTGAGGCTGTTTCGATCTCATCCTCAGGTACCTCAAATAGCAGCTCGTCATGTATCTGAAGGATCATCTTCGTTTTAAGTGTGCTATCTTTCAATCTCTTCCATATGCGAATCATCGCGATCTTGATCAGGTCTGCGGCGGTACCCTGCACGGGGGCGTTTATAGCCATGCGTTCGGCTTGCATCCTGATGTTGCTGTTCGAGCTGTGGATCTCGGGTATCGGACGCTTTCTGCCGAGCAGTGTTTTGACATATCCTCTCGATCTTGCACCCTGCAATGTCAGATCCATATAATCTCTCACGCCGCGGTGCCTCTCAAAATAATGGTCTATAATGACCGAAGCCTCTTTTGGAGATATATCCAGAGCTTCGGAAAGTCCGAAAGGACTGATACCGTAGATGACTCCGAAATTAACGGTCTTTGCGACCCTTCGCTGGTCCGATGTTACTTCGCCGGGCGAGATGCTGAAAATCTCTGATGCCGTTCTCGTGTGGATGTCTACATTATTTCTGAACGCCTCTATCAATCCCTCGTCCTCGCAAAGGTGCGCCAGTATCCTGAGTTCTATCTGAGAATAGTCGGCGGAGATCAGAACGAAACCCTTTTCGGCGATAAAGACTTCGCGAATTCTTGTGCCCCACTCGCCGCGAATCGGTATATTCTGCATGTTTGGATCGCTGCTGCTAAGTCTGCCCGTCGCAGTAACGGTCTGGTTGAACGAGGTGTGAATTCTTCCCGTTCTTTCATCGATGAGCTTCGGCAGGGCATCGACATAGGTGGTCTTGAGTTTGTAATAGGTCCTGTAGTTGAGGATTTCGGCGGGGAGGTCATGGCTCTTGGCAAGTTCTTCCAGGACTTCAACATTCGTCGAAAAACCGGTCTTCGTCTTCTTGCCGGGCTTCAGCCCCAGGACATCGAAGAGAATGCGGCCCAGCTGTTTTGGCGAATTGATATTGAATTCCTCTCCGGCGAGGCTGTATATCTCTGACTGTAATATATCTAGTTCTCTTTCAAGTTCCTTCGAAAGTTCATCGAGCCTCTTCGTATCCACTTTGATCCCGGCCTCTTCGATATCGGCAAGCACGTAAATAAGAGGCATCTCGATATCGAAATAGAGTGACGCCAGTCCTTCGTCATCGAGTTTCTGAAAAAGAATCTCCTTCAGTTCGAAAGCAAGTTCGGCGTCCTCAGCAGCATACATCGTCGCTTCATTCACAGGCACCTCGGCAAAGGAAGACCTCTTCCCGAGGACTTCGGTGAAGGCCTTCTTCTTATGGTGCAGATATTCGATGCCGACCGATTCCAGGCTGTGCTCGGGCCGGTTGGGATTGAGCAAGTAGGAGGCGAGCATGGTATCGTATAGTTTCCCCGCCGTATGAATGCCTTCCTTCCGAAGAATAAGAGTGTCATATTTCATGTTGTGGCCGATCTTCGATATGCATTCGTCTTCGAGCAGCGGTTTTACAATGGAAAAGGCATCTGATACATTTGGACCTTCAGAATGTCTCACAGGCACATAGCAAGCCGAGCCCTTTTCCTTGCAGAAGGAGATGCCTACTGCCACGTCAGATATGGGTTTGCGGCCAGTAGCCTCAACATCGAAGCAGATTTCAGAGAGAGGTGGAGAGCATTCTATTTCAGCAGAAGCTACTGTCTCCGTTATCGGCACAGCTATGGTCTTATTGTCCATATCATCGAACAGCGATCTCTGCTTCATCCCTTCAACCCCAGAAAAATCTTGAGCGCATTCTTATCGGTGATGGTTACGTAGGAGGCCCTCTGCTTATGTCCTTCGGCGGGTATCAACTTGAGGAGGCTCGTGAACTCGAACTCCGAAAACATCTTCTGGAGCGCAGGCCAGTCCGGTTTGCCGGCCGTAAGGTTTTTCATGTCGACCTCCACCTGAAGACCGGTATCCAGAGTCGCAAGTGTTTTGCTTAACCTGATGGTATCTATATTTTCAGAGATCATTTTCCTGAGGCGCTCATTCTTTATCTTTTCCGGATGATCGATAAGTTCATCCAGACTGCCGACGCATGAGATAAGGTCTTTGGCCGTCTTTTCGCCTATCCCCTTTACACCGGGGATATTATCGATAGCATCTCCGGTGAGCGCCATGACCTCAGCAACCCTTTCGGGAGGCACGCCAAATTTTACAATGACGGCCGCTTCATCGATAAGCACCTCTTTCATGGGGTCGTAAATATTTATCCTGTCCCCGACCACCTGCATCATGTCCTTGTCGCCGCTCAGAATAAAGACATCGACTCCCGCCGCCGCCGCTTTTTTTGCAATCGTCCCGAGGATATCGTCCGCCTCATACCCGGGCATTTCGAAAGACGGTATCCGGAAGGCTTCAACTATTTTTTTCATATGGGGTATCTGGGATACGAGATCATCCGGCATCCCGGGCCTCTGGGCCTTGTATTCTTCATAGATCCTGTGGCGTTCAGTCGGCACCGGCGAATCGAGCACGATAGCGATCGCATCGGGCTTCTTCTCCCTGAGCAATTTGAAGAGCATATTGGTAAAACCGAATATCGCGTTGGTCGGAACCCCCTTCGAATTGCTGAGGTTCTTGATTGCGTGAAAGGCCCGGTAGAAATAGGAGTGACCGTCGATAAGGTAAAGATTCATTGTTGATTATAACAGACAAGGAGTTGGAGCCAGAAGCCGGGGAAGATTTCTGTCCCTTGGCCTTTGATATGCCTAATTTTAGTTATACTTAAAAAATGATCCCCAAACGGCGTCTAGGCAAAACAGGAGTTGATGTGACGATACTCGGCTTGGGCGGCGAGGGCGTGCTGCGGACGTACGGCCAGGATGGTGAAGCTTACAATCTCATCAACCGCGCCATCGACCTCGGCATCAACTACTTCGATTCGGCCAAAGCATATTCAGGGTGCGAATCGTACCACGGGAAGGCACTCGGTGAGCGGAGGAAGGATATATTCCTGGCCGGAAAGTCGCACGCCCGTGACAAGAAAGGCGCCCTCGATCATCTGCACGATACCCTTAAAACGATAAAAACTGGTCATCTCGATCTCTGGCAGATGCATGATATGAGGACCGAGGAAGACATCGCAGAGGTCTCCGCTCCCGGCGGCGCGCTCGAAGCTTTCAGGGAAGCTAAGGAGAAAGGGCTTGTTCGCTTTATAGGCGTTACCGGCCACGAAAACCCGGCGATCCTGCTGCGCTGCCTGGAGATTGCCGATTTCGACACCGTGCTGATGCCGGTGAATCCCGCGGAGCCGCATTACCTGAACTTCATAACCGATCTCATGCCTTATTCTGTGCAGAAAGGCATGGGGATTATCGCGATGAAGGTATATTTCAGGGGCCTCGCTGCAAGGATTCCGGGCGCCGGCAGCATGGAATCATTTTACCGGTTTGCCCTTTCGCAGCCGGTGACTTTGGGAATTATAGGCTGTGACTCCATTGCGCAGCTTGAGGAGAATGCCGGGCTCGCCCGGTCGTTTTCTCCGATGGACGAAGATGAAATGAATTTCCTCGTTGACCTGGTTGCGCCCTACGCTCGCAAGCTTATGTATTACAAGCCCTGACGAGGCAGCCGAATCGGCTATATTGAGCTTTTCTGCGATGATCGAGTACATTAAGACAATATGGCGATTCAAGTTGTCATCTTCGACCTCGACGGAACGCTCGTTGATTCGAGCATCGATATCTGCCACGCCATCAACTTTGCCCTCGAAGGCCTGAACGTCCCGGTCGTTACAGTGCCCGAGACGATATCCCTTATCGGAGAAGGCATAACCAGGCTTTTCGAGAAGATCATCGAGATCCATCATATCCCGGCGGATAAGGGGCCTCTGATTCAACGCTTCCTCGATCACTACTCCGCCCATCTCGTAGACAACACGACCGTCTATCCCGGTGTCATGGATACTCTGGAGTCGCTTAACGGATGCCTCAAGGTTGTCATCTCGAATAAGCGGGAGGACTTTTCGGTAAGGCTGCTCGAACTGCTCGGCATGAGGAAATATTTTGACCTTGTCGTCGGAAGCGACACGACGCCCGAAAAGAAACCCTCCCCGGTCCCGATCCGATATGTATTGTCGAAATTCGCTATTAGGCCTGAAGAAGCGGTTATCATAGGCGACAGCACATACGATATCGAGGCCGGCAAGGCTGCCGGGATCAGGACAATTGCCGTCACATACGGATACAGACCCCTTAGCTTGCTTCAGGGGGCTGATTTTATCGTCGATTCAATGCCTGATGTGGTTCCATTGATAGAAAAGATGAGAGTATAAAGGAGAAATTATGGCATACACTATCGCTTTTGCAGGGAAGGGCGGCACAGGAAAGACCAGCCTTGCCGGTCTTACGATCAAATATCTGTCAAGCAAAAGAAAAGGGCCGATACTCGGCGTGGATGCAGACAGCAACTCCTGCCTTAACGAGACCCTCGGCGTGGGCGTTCACACCACCGTCGGAAGGCTGCGCGAGGAATCTCTCGATACCGTGAGGAGCGGCGGAGACAGGCCGGGCGGCATGTCCATGGATCAGCTGTTCGACTATGAAGTGCATCAGTCCGTCATCGAGGCGAGAGGGTTTGATCTGATAGTTATGGGCAGGCCCGAGGGCCCGGGCTGCTATTGCGCTGCTAATAACATAATAAGAAGATATACCGACAAACTCTCCGAGACTTATCCCTACGTAGTTATCGACAACGAAGCGGGTATGGAGCATCTCAGCAGACGCACAACCCATAAGATAGACCTCCTCGTCATAGTGAGCGATCCGACCATGAAAGGCATTCTTACAGCCCGGAGGATCAATGAACTGGTCGACGAGATCAAGCTTGATGTTGTCAAAAGGGCCTTTATAATCAACCGTGTGGTCGGCAGCGACTCATCCGTGCTGAGGGAAACGGCGGAGAAGGTGGGTGTCTCGCTCACGGGGCTTGTCCCTCAGGACGAGATGATAGCCCAGTTCGATCTTCAGGGCAGAGCGGTCTTCGATCTCCCGGAAGAGGCGCCTTCGGTGACGGCCCTTTTCGGCATTCTGGAATCATGCCGAATACCGTAGTCCCGATCTATATTATACGTCTCGAATCTTTGCGGCAGTACTATAACCTAACCAGAGTAGAACAAAGAGCTTTGCCTGGACATTGAAAATGCTACTATGATGCCACAAAAGGTGGCATGTGGCTGCTGTTTTTTCGAGGGAATTGCTCGAAATTATAGATAAATATTATACACTTATAACTTATATCTTATATCTCTTTACTTTACATGAAAAATGATTATAATAGTGAAAGCCGAAAAAGCTATGTTACCCTGTTAAAGGAGGAGTCATGTTAATCATTGGGGAGAAGCTGAGTATTATCGCAAAACGTGTTCGTGAAGCAATGATGAATTTCGACAAAGGGCCTATTCAGGAAATTGCTGTGAGACAGTGGAAAGAAGGGTCGGGCATGATTGATGCCAATATCGGCCCTGCTGAAGACGGTGGAGAGAAGATGATGGAGTGGATGGTAACAACCATCCAGGAAGTGGTTCCCCTTCCTGTTTGTCTTGACACTACAAATGTTAAAGCTATCGAAGCCGGGTTAAAGGTCCACAATAGCGAGTGGGGCAGACCGCTGATTAATTCCACATCAAACGACCCCGAAAGGTTCCCTATTATGGAAGTTGCCGTAAAGTACCAATCGCAATTAATAGGCCTTACCGTCGGCAAAGGAGGTCTCCCTGCCGATGCTGAAGAAAGGGCGGCTATAGCATCAGAGATAATGGCGAGGGCGATGGAATACGGTATGCCTGTTGAAGACCTGTATCTTGATCCGCTCGTTCTCCAGATGGCCACTACCCAGGACCAGGCTTTAAAAGTGATACAGTCCGTGAAGATGTTCCAGGAGTTGAATGATCCCCCGATGAAGACAGTAGTGGGATTGAGCAATATATCAAACGGTATGCCGAAACCTCTCAGGCACATAATGAATAAACATCTGCTGACACTGCTGCTGTATGAGGGCC
>JBGOVD010000356.1:0-3066 GCA_041477935.1 Dissulfurispiraceae bacterium
AAAGAGGCCTGGGTAAATACCCAGGCCTCTTTTTTGTTGTAAATTACACCCATTGTTGACAATCTGAACGAGAGGCATGAACCGAAGTCTTTAGAATGCGATGGGAAGCCATATTCATCGAGAATTGTAGAGTTGTTTTGAATGCTGATCACAGATCTGTGAGGTTAAAGTCATGCCGATACGAATAATAGTTGCTCCCGACTCGTTCAAGGGCAGTGTGTCCGCTGTTGACGTGGCAGAAGCGATATCACGAGGAATATCGACCGTGTTTGCTGAGGCCGAGGTGCTGAAAGTGCCTATCGCCGACGGTGGAGAGGGGACTGTGGAAGCGTTGGTCGCGGCCACTGGGGGAAGAATATTGCAGGAGCGGGTGACCGGGCCTCTGGGAGAATCCATCGTTGCTCACTGGGGAGTACTGGGAGATGGCGAGACTGCGGTAATAGAAATGGCCGCTGCTTCGGGTCTACCGCTCGTACCTGGTCAAAAGCGCGATCCCCGTATTGCTACGACATATGGCACCGGCGAGCTGATGAAGGCCGCGCTGGATAGGGGATTAAAAAGAATGATCATTGGCATCGGCGGAAGTGCTACAAATGATGGTGGTGCGGGAATGGCCCGGGCACTGGGCGTGAAATTCAAGAATGCGGCAGGACGGGAATTACCTGATGGCGGAGCTGCGCTGGCAAACTTGGCAAGTATCGATTTAGTGGGTCTCGACAAAAGGCTTAAAGAGACTTCCATAATGGTTGCGTGTGATGTTGACAATCCACTCTATGGTCCTCGCGGAGCAACGGCAGTTTACGGACCGCAGAAAGGCGCGACTTCCGAAATGGTTATTGAACTGGACAATGCGCTTATGAATTACGCCGAGATAGCGAGGAAGGCAACAGGAATAGATGCAGCAAATCGTCCCGGCGCCGGCGCTGCCGGTGGACTGGGAGCAGGCATGCTATTTTTTTGCGAAGCCAGGCTGCGGCCGGGTATCGATATCGTACTTGAGGCGACAGGGTTTGCTGACATGGCGAAGACGTCACACCTCGTGATTACAGGCGAGGGGCGCACCGACTTTCAGACCTCTCACGGTAAAGCGCCGGTTGGCATCGCCAAGGTCGCGAAACAATTCGGGGTTCCGGTAATTTGCCTGACCGGCGGGTTGGGAGACGGCGCCGATGATGTGCTGGATCAAGGCATTGACGCATTGATGAGCATTGTTCCCCGACCAATGACCTTGGAGCAAAGCATTCAGCACGGGATTGAACTCATCGAAGCAGCGGCTGCGAGATTGTGCCGATTGATAAAAGTCGGCATGGATATCGAAAGAGGAGCGGCACGAAAATAGCCGGTTGGAAAACGGTCGGACTGATAAGGATGTGAGATATTACCGGCTGCAGGAGACCCGCAGCCGGCATGCTTGATTAGCTTTCGCAGCAAACGCGTTTTACGCGTTTTTTTCCTGTCGGCGAAACAGCCATGACTACATCGGCCTTCTTGCCGCATAAGCGACAGTTGAGCCCCTTGTTCTTATTCTCGGCCCTCGCGGACACGTCTGTCTTGGATCTTGACTTCTCTGCTGCCATGATACCCTCCTTCAGATTCGTTCTGAGACGCAAAATATTCATTCATGTCAGAAGACATGCTTTGTTGCATCGTATTTCCCTTGATAGGTACGTCCGGATAAATTTCGGAGGTACCTGGGAAACTACACCAAACCCTTAAATTTAATCCTAAATGGTATGTTTTGTCAAGAAATCGGCAAGTTTCCTGTCCACTTTAGCGATATGATCAAGCAGCCAGTCAACGAGTATCTGGTCGGTAGCCACGGAAAGTTCATAAGTTCCGGCATATGAGCCGGACGTCTTTATTCTTTCTAATTCCCGCTTCAAACCGGCGAAAGTTGTAATGAATTTCTCATGTTCCGCTCTGTGCAGCCCATACTCCGGATAGTCAAATTCTTTCATATAATTCTCTTCCATCGCAAAATGATTATTCGCGTAATCTTCCAGGAATCTGATGACGTCGTCTATTTTATACTTGCATGTATGCTGATTTACGGCATCGACAAGTTCCTGTATCATTTTGAATAGTTCCTTATGCTCTGTATCTATGCGGTCGAATCCGACCGACAGGCTCTCATTCCATTCCATGTTGGCGCCCCGGAATCAATTTTAATGTAATTCGGCCAATAAACTGGCCAGCCGTCCAATTTCGAATAATCCGCTTCCGCAAGCGATGCATCAATCCATTTTCCTGTTTCGTTCTTTCAGGCGCGACTTCAATTCCTCTACCCTTCTCCTGGCTTCGATCTCTTTTTCGTCCGTGGGTACAGTCCATGGCTGGGGTGCGGTCCAGGTTATCACACCGCTGAAGGGCGGTTCTGTAAAAGCGCCCGGATTAAAAAGGGATTGCCCGAGGAATGCGACAGGGTCTTCCTGACAGCAGGCGCGCACTGCGTTCCTGACTATCCCGGGCTTTTGAAATTGAAGATCGACCAGCGAAACCTGGTTCAGAAAACGGTCGATATATTCCATTGGCAGGTTTAGCAATAACGGAAAGGGGGCTTTGGTTTCTATTATGCGCCCAGTCTTATCCACGCCGTTAAGCATAAAAGCCTTTAGTGCTTCGCCGGTCAGATGACCTTCGGATTCCGGCCCCCCGACAACCAGATATCGGATGTTGGGATTTGCGACAATATTGCAGACCATCTTCTCTATACCGATATTCTCGGTCTGAAGCATGCCGGAAAGCGCGGCACCGCCCTCTATGCCGGCGTGAACCAGTTCTTCAAGTTCCAGAGGAATGTCATATGACGGGGCATTCAGAATAATCGCCACGGCAACCGGAGAATAATCGTTTCCCCTGATATACCTGCCTTCTTCATGCGGATACTCTTTATGAGGGATGACCTTGTGCATACTATAAATTTATAATCCTTGAGCGTTCGAGTCAAACTTGATCAGATCAAGAAGATCGGACGAACGTTCAATGCATTTCGCCCGCCATATAATCCACCACACCGTCTTCTTCGTTGGTCCCTATAATTTCCGAAGCGCAGCTTTTCACTTCATC
>JBGOVD010000274.1:0-3932 GCA_041477935.1 Dissulfurispiraceae bacterium
CCGCTGTACCATCTTGGTGCTGGATATGTTCACCACGGCTGGAGAAACAGCCTTGACTATGTCCGAAAAGGCCCTGCTGGTCTCTTCTATATGCGCCGGGATCCGGGGTGCAAAGGGACGGTATGCGGTCTTTCCGACGGTGCTGATCAGGTAGTAGGTAATCCCTCCCAGGAGAAATCCGGCCAGAAGGAGCGCAGGTATCCATAATAGCTTTTTCTTCATTGATTATTTTAACACGAACTTTCTTATATCCCCAATCCTGAGGGTAATTTTGTTGGAGTCGAGATATTCGAGGAAAGGAAGGGCGAATTTCCGCGTCGTACCCAGCAGGTCCCTGAATTCGGCGACTGTCATATCCGGCTTTTTAGAGTGGAAATCCCTGAGCAGACCAATCATCCGGTCGTACTGCTCCTTTGCGATAAAAGTCGCATCATTGATTCGTACAAGTAACCCTTCCTGCGTCAGAAGCTTCAACAGGTCTCCGGCCTCGTTTTCGTTGATAGACAGCGTCTTCGCCAGCTCAGCCTTCGAAGAAGGCTGAAACCCTTCCCGATTCAGCATCGAGACGATCTTGCCCTTCACTCCCTGGTCTGCCGTCGACAGTGAGACCTGGAATCCCTTAAGCCTGACCATCTCTTTATCGAGAGATACCTCTTCGATCTTCGGCAAAAGCTCGAAAATCTCTTCTCCTGCCTTGATTTCGAGCCTGAGCCTTGCCTTCAACTCCTCTTTCGGAATGCCGGTCTTCAGCGGGTTTTCATCATGAAACTGCTTAAACAGCAACTTAAGCGCATCCCTGAAAGCGCCGACACTCTCCTTGTGAAAGAGTGTATCATGGCTCCTGATCAGGAGGCCTTTGCCGACGAGCCTGTCTATAGTCGAGGCGATCTCCGGGAGATTGACATGAAACCATCCCTCGATCTGCGAGATCTTGCAGCCCTGCGCCCGGAATCTTTTTACGAGCGTCTCGATCTTTTCCTGAAGCGTCCCCGTTTCGAATAATTCCAGGTCCTCGGTGCCCATCTTCTTCTTTCTGCGGAGAGGATGGGGGTCGAGTATCGCTCCGCCGCCGATGGTCTCGAGCGGAGAAAATCTCCTGATAATATATCGGTCGCCCGAGAGGGTAACAACAGGTTCTTCGAGCCTGAACTGGCAGTAGCAGGATTCTCCGGCCTTCACTTCGTCGCTGCCGTAAATAATTATCCTGGCGATAGTCTCTGAAGTGCCCGCATAGAAGTGCACCCTGCTTCTGCTCTTTACAACAGGAGCGTCCTTCAGCATTTCAAGCTTTGCATCGATCGCCTGGGTCGGAACGAACCTGTCAGGGACTACGACAACATCTCCCCTCTGGAGCAATTCGCGGTCGACCCCCTGCAGATTAAGCCCTATCCTCTGCCCGGCGTAGGCCTTGTCGACTCCCTTTCCGTGTGTCTGAAGTCCGCGCACCTTGCTTTTGATGCCGGAGGGCAGTATCTCAACCGGACTGTCGAGTGTGATAGTTCCCGACAGGGCCGTACCCGTGACAACGGTGCCGAATCCCTTCAGCGTGAAGACCCTGTCGATGGGCAGCCTGAAGATGCCGTCGATAAGCTTCGGCTTCACGCTGACCGCGAGGCTTCGTACCTTCTCTTTCAGGAGTTCGAGATTGAAGCCGGTTTTTGAAGACACCGGTATCACTTCGGCATTTTCGAGGAAGGTGCCTTCCACAAACTTTTTCGCGTCCTCCGACACAAGCTGCAGCCACTCGTCGTCGACTAGGTCCGCCTTCGTGATTACGACAATACCGGCCTTGATCCTGAGCAGTTGGCAGATGGCAAGATGCTCCCGGCTTTGGGGCATCACTCCTTCATCAGCGGCTATAACCAGGAGGACGATATCGATACCGCCCGCGCCGGCAAGCATGTTCTTTATCAGTCGCTCATGGCCCGGGACGTCGACGATGCCGACAGTCAAATTGTCTTCAGGGTAGAATAGATTGGCGAAACCGAGATCGATTGTGATCCCGCGCTCCTTTTCCTCTTTCAGCCGGTCGGGGTCAACTCCGGTCAGTGCCTTGACCAGCGAGCTTTTGCCGTGATCGATGTGGCCTGCGGTCCCGAGTATTACGCTTTTTATTGCAGCGCTGCCGCCGGATGAATTGCCGGGAAACGAAGAACCGGTCTGTCCTATGGCCATTACCTGCATCCCGTCACAAAGGAGTTGAACCCCTTCAGGATCTTCAGCCCTGTTTCCTGGCTCTTTTCCGGGTGAAACTGGGTCGCAAATACATTGTCTTTCCAGATCATCGAACAGAAGTCTATGCCATACTCCGTGGTCGTTGCTATAATGCCTTTATCTTCGGGGACGACATAGAACGAATGGACAAAGTAGAAATATGAATTGTCGGGGATCTCGGCGAAAATGGGCGGCCGTCTCTCGATCTTCGCAGTGTTCCAGCCCATGTGAGGGATCTTCAATAGTTCCTTGTCAGTGCCGAGGGAAGCGAAATTGAAACGCGTAACCTTCCCCTGGAAAAGGTCGAGGCCTTTGCATGCGCCGAACTCCTCAGACTCTGTGAAGAGGAGCTGAAGACCCAGGCAGATCCCAAGAAAAGGCTTGCCCTTCTTGATCTCGGTGAGGATTACATCGATGAGGCTAAGCTTGTCGAGGTTCGCCATGCAGTCCTTAAATGCGCCGACGCCGGGCAGTACGACACCCTTTGCATTGGCTATGACCTTCGGGTCAGCCGTAATCCTGACATCCGCGCCGACCTTCAGGAACCCCTTCTCGACGCTCCTGATATTACCCATTCCGTAGTCTACGATAGCTATCATGGTTTTCATTTTACCACAGCAAAAAGAGTTTTACTAAATTGGCATGTTCGAAAAGTCCATCGGATAGAATTGTGTTATTTCGAACGAAGTCTCATGCGATGTCGGTTTTCCGGGTGCGCGTCTGCTCGCGTGTCGTATCAAGCTCAATCCCGCAAAAAGGCGATTTCGCATAAACTCAACGAAGCTTCCCCTCGGCTGCTTTAGACGTTCGTCTGTCAGGATGACATTCAGGAGCTGCAGCTTTTCCAAATCCGGCAAGGCGTGGATTTCAGCAGCAAGCCTCCTAGCTGTCGTTGTCATAATTGCCTTCTTTCAAGTCCATAAAGGCACAATCTGTTAAATCGTTCAGCATTAATTAATCGCTTTCTTATATTTTATCCCAAAAACATGTTGCACATTAAAGAAACTGCATGGTGTCGACTTTGATAACAGCGTTCAATACATTGATGCGGTTAATTTCTATAATTCTCATCCGCCTCCCAGTTCAATGGGTTATTGATGATGCCATGGGAGCAAGAGGGTCAGACTTACTTATAGACATTTGCGCACCAAAAGATGGGGAAAAAGGGAAAAGACGGACACACATCCCGGTTCTTCTTTCGCACACCCGAGTGATTCCAAGGTCACCATTAATACCTAACGGGACCAGAGAAAAAAAGAGAGATGCGTAGAGCGAAGGCCGATAGAAACACAAAGCTCCCTTCACTCTGGTGTCCCAGCTCTGAAGGAAGCCTTAAAAACGCTTCCGATTGAATCCATTGGTGGAGGCGGCGGGAATTGAACCCGCGTCCGAAAGCACTACTCCCGGGCTTCTACATGTTTATCCAACCTATTTAAAGCTTCGGATGCCGGCATGCCGATTGGCAGGCCCCCCGTCATCCTATCCCCTAAGTCTCCCGCTGTACGCCAGGGCGTTCATGCAGCGGCAGCCTGCTTAATGACGCTCATTGCAAGCCACAGGCAGTCCTGCGTGAGCGTGCCGCTTTTAGTTAAGCAGCAAGTGCCAGTTCGTTGTTGGCGTTTGTGTTTGTTTCCACCTTTTTACGTGGTGATGGAGCCACGACATGCCACCTGAGCCTCATAACCCCCGTCGAGCCCTTTCGCCCCCGATTGGTGAAG
>JBGOVD010000345.1:0-3174 GCA_041477935.1 Dissulfurispiraceae bacterium
CGGGCGTAATTAAGCAGGTCGCGGACGATGCGGTCGATGCGCGCCGATTCCTGTTCGATCCTGCGAAGATAGTCCGCATTTATTTCGTCATCCTTCATTTCATCCTGGAGTATCCCCGTATAGCCGATGATCGCCGAAAGCGGCGTGCCTATTTCGTGGGCCGTGCCTGCTGCGAGAAGCCCGATAGAGGCCATCTTTTCAGAGCGGATGGTCTCTTCACGTGCGGCCTGAAGTTCAGAATTGGCCCTTTCCAGGGATTTCATATGCGCTTGTGCCTCTTCCTGTTTTCTTCTCAATGCCTCCAGCATTAGATTGAAGGAGTTTGCGAGTTCCGCGATCTCCGCGCCTCCCGGCGCATGCACTGTCTGACTGTAATCGCCCGCCGCGATCTGTTCGGTGGCGGCAAGTAGTTTTCTGATGGGGACAATTACTATGCGAGAGAGCAGATATGAACCGAATGTAAGGAGCAGCAAGAAATCGAGCATAAAATAGACAAGAAAGATGTGCCGGGACCTGTTCAGCCGCTCGTGCTCCCCGGCAAGTGAGAGCGCCATACGTGCCGCACCTGTAATCCCCTCCTTGCCGCGTACCGGCGCATAGCGAAAAATGGTACTGCCGTCCCGTGAAAAGAGGAAAGACTCATTCCCTGTTTTCAGGGTCCCCCTTAAGCCCGGATCGATCCCCCTGTTGTCCGTGCGCGAATATACCGTTTCACCACGGCCATTGATCACAAGGATGCCGGCGAAGTCGCTTTCCTTTGAAAGTTTGATTGCAAGCGTCCCTGATGATGTCGTTTCGGTAAAAGAGGTTATGGGGTCGGGAAGGATGGTTATGAATGAAGTAAGAAGTATGCGCGCCTCTTCGTTTTTCTGTTCGAGGAGGTCTTTTTCCGCGGTTTTAAATGAAATAAGGCTGAGCAGGACCCATGTGAGGAGCAGCAGGCAGGCAAGTGATGAGAGGAGAGCAAAAGATAGGCTGAAACGAAACGATCGTATCATAGGACACTCATTGTTATGGTAAAGGAGAAAACACCTTGAACTGAATTTATCCCCCCGAGATACCGCTGAGGCTCAGGTACAGATGTATCAACTGCCTGCCGAAAAATATATACAGAACAGCCCCGAGAGCCAGGAACGGGCCGAATGGGATCGCCAGTTTCGCATCCTTTTTCCGCATAAGCATGACCGTTATACCGATCACCGAACCGATCAGGGAACTCACGAATATAATGAAGGGGATCGCCTTCCAGCCTAAAAAGGCGCCCATCATGGCCAGGAGCTTTATATCTCCCCCCCCCATCCCCTCTTTTTTGGTAAGAAGTTCATAGCCGCTGGCCACAAGCCAGAGGCTGCCACCCCCCACAAGAATACCTATAAGGGAATTCAGCCAGCCGAGTTGAGGTATGAAGAATGAAAAAATAAAGCCGGCAACGATGCCGGGGAGGCTTATGGCGTCCGGGATGATCTGGTGCTCCAGATCGATGAAGGTGACAACCACCATCGCCGAACAGAAGAGGAAGAGAACCAGGAAGGCGAATGTCGGGCCAAATCTCATAAACAAAAACAGGGTCAGAAGGGCATTGACGAGTTCGACCAGTGGGTACTGGATGGATATGCGGGCTTTACAGGAGCGGCATCTGCCGCGGAGAATGAGATAGCTGATAATCGGAACATTATCGTACCAGGGAATCCGGTAATCGCAAGTCGGGCAGTGGGATGGAGGGAATACGATGGATTCGTTTTTAGGCAGACGGCATATGCAGACATTCAGGAAAGAACCGACCACGGCGCCGAAGATAAAGGCGAAGATGTAAAAGATGACGATAGGGGACATTGTTCACACGGTAGCGGAATTGCCGGCCCTTTCCGGGGAAGTTCCTTGCCGAATATCACCCGGAGGTTCAAGGTCAGTTCGGGAAAGGGGGAGTGCATTTATATCGATCCCCATTGCCGTTTAGCCCATGGGATGGCCCAATCTGTTCAAGCCGGCAAATCTGCTGGAATAGTACGTCAAGAATAGCGGAATGTAAATAATTTTCGGTTTTCTCTCACCGGCTCGCGGCGTTAGGTGAGCGGCGGTCCTTTGCCGCGTCAGTGTCTATGCCGTTGTTCGCCCCTCGATTTCCTTTACGAATTCTGCTGGAGATAACATTCGGATTCCTCGCCACAATCCAAGGGATAGCAGATGTTTGTCGCCAGAGACAATTATCGCGACTTGTGCTTCCACAGACGCATCAAGAATGCGGTCGTCATCCGGATCGGATTGGATCACCTTATGTTGCTGGGCGGGATAGACATGTTCGAACGTGTCACGGGATAAGGCAATGATGGCAATTACTTGTTGTGGAGAGAGCTTGAACTTGGGGCATAACAGGACTTTTTTAGCTTCATTCAGGATGTCATCGGATATGAAGTTGGTTACTTTGCCTCGTGAAGCCAAGAGAAGAATCTGACGTGCATGCCCGCCAAACAAAATGCCGGAAACGAGCACATTTGTATCACAGACAATCCTCACGAGGTTTTCTTCCTGCGACTCCGCACGTTACGTATAGCCAGGTCCACATCTGCCTCGGTTAATCGTTCACTGATGGTTATGGTGTCACCGAGTGTAAAGACGGTATCCCATTGTCGCTGGCGACGAATGTAACTGCGTGCAGCTTCACGCAACAACTCTGAGCGGGACCTGGACTCCCTGGTTGCTTCGGCGTCAATATCTGCAAGCAACGAGTCTTGGAAGGATATGTTTACTGTAACATTGCTCATACTAAACCTCGCTAAACCTCGCATTTTGCAACTTGTTGCAGTATACAAACTTTGTATATCTTTGTCAATTAGGCGAACGGTTCCTGGGGTCTGCGGGTTTCTCCGCAGCACTCCGTGGTTAGCACAATTTATTTAAACCCATGCGTAAGTATCAAAATAATTGCAGCTACTATTCCTATGATGCCTCCAATAATTTGCCCATAGGAAATGGTGACTTCTGGTGGAGTGAGTTCGGTAGAAAAAAAATTCCTTTTATGTTTTTTGGGCTTTCTCTTTCTAAAACTTTTTAAACCTGATATCCCCCAAAGAAGTGTTCCAGAAGAAATGAGTAGAGTTAACAAAATTGAAAGCCAATTAGGCAGATTGGGAGTTGAAATAACGTTATACTTCATCATTCTGATTAAAATCAGAG
>JBGOVD010000244.1:0-4261 GCA_041477935.1 Dissulfurispiraceae bacterium
CAGACATGTTGACACGCATAAGGAACTCCGTACTTATCAAGGCGGAAAAGGTAGATATACCTGCATCCAGATTGAAGGTGGAGATAGCCAAGATCATGAAGGAAGAGGGGTTTATCAAATCCTATAAGATCATAAAAGACAAGAAGCAGGGTATCCTGAGGATCACGCTTAAGTATACCCAGGATAACCGCCCCATCGTCGAGGGCCTGAAAAGGATAAGCAAGCCCGGCAGAAGAGTGTATGTCGGCAAGGATGAAGTGCCCAGTGTCGTAGGCGGGATGGGGATTGCCGTTGTGACCACCCCCAAGGGCATTCTGACCGACAAAGTATGCCGCCGCGAAGGCGTGGGCGGCGAAGTTCTATGCTATATTTGGTAAGGAGACAGAGATGTCAAGGATTGGCAGAAAACCGATAGATATACCCCAGGCTGTAAACGTAGATATCAAGGAGAGCCTTGTCAAAGTCAAGGGCCCCTTGGGCGAGTTGAGCTATGCATGCCCTGGAAGCATCAAGGCCGCGATCGACAACGGTAAAGTAATTGTCGAGAGGAGCACGGACCTCCAGAAGGACAGGGCGCTTCACGGTCTCGTACGGAGCCTTATCGCAAACATGGTCGACGGCGTTTCGCAGGGCTTCAAGAAGCAGCTTGAGATAAAGGGTGTGGGCTACAGGGCGCAGGCAAAGGGCAGCAAGATAACCTTTACCCTCGGCTACTCTCATCCTATCGAGTTTGAACTTCCGGCCGGCATTACGGCAACGACTGACGATAAAATGACATCGATTACATTGAGCGGGGTAGAGAAGCAGCTGCTGGGCCAGGTCGCAGCGAATATCAGGAAGCTGAGGGCCCCCGACGTATACAAGGGTAAGGGTGTGCGGTTTGTCGGCGAGCGGATCAAGCTGAAGGCCGGCAAGACCGGCAAGAAGTAATGAGGAGGGTGCGCGGGTGATTGCGAAGAAGATTGGCAAGCAAAGAAGACACGAGAGGATAAGAAAACAGGTTGCCGGAACACCGGAGAGACCGAGGCTCTGTGTCCATAGAAGTCTAAACAATGTCTATGCCCAGATTATCGACGATACGAAGGGGGTAACCCTGGTTGCCGCTTCGACGCTCGACAAGGAGATAAAGGGAACGGAAGGTCACAAAGGCAATGTCGAGGCTGCCAAGAAGGTTGGTCAGCTGATAGCTAAAAAGGCATCGGCAACCGGCGTGAAGAAAGTTGTATTCGACCGGAGCGGGTATCGTTACCACGGTTCCATCAAGGCCCTTGCCGAAGGGTCGAGAGAGGGAGGACTAGAATTTTAATGAAGACGGAGAGAATAGACGCCGAGGGGCTCACACTTAAAGACAAGGTTGTTTTCATAAACAGGGTTGCAAAGGTCGTCAAGGGAGGCAGGCGTTTTTCCTTTAGCGCACTAGTCGTCGTCGGGAACGAAAGCGGCATCGTCGGCATCGGAAAAGGAAAAGCCGCAGAGGTCCCCGAGGCCATCAGAAAGGCCGTTGAACAGGCAAAAAAAAGGCTGATTCGGTTCCCGTTGAAAGAAGGGACCCTTACTCACCGGATAATCGGCAAATACGGTTCGAACTCCGTTGTAATGAACCCTGCACCGAAGGGTACAGGTCTTATCGCAGGCGGCGCTGTCAGAGCGGTATTTGAAGTCGCAGGCATACAGGATGTCGTAGCCAAGGCGCTTGGAGGACACAATCCGTTCAACACGGTTAAGGCCACTCTTGACGGGCTTTCAAACCTGAAGGACCCCGACGCCGTGATGAAGTTGAGGGGCAAGGCCGAGGAAGAACCGGCGGTAGAGGAAGCAGGCCAATAGATTTTTGATTTCAGATTTGTGATTTAGGGCCGTTGAGCATCTGTTAAGGGCTGCGATCACAGATCTAAGATTCCACAGGAGGAATACGGCAGTTATGAAAATACAGGATCTTACTCCAGCAGCGGGGAGCACGAAGAAGGTCAAACGGGTAGGACGCGGCATGGGGTCCGGGCATGGCAAGACTGCCACCAAGGGACATAAGGGCCAGAAGGCGAGATCAGGCGGCACCAAAGGCCCCTCTTTCGAAGGCGGTCAGACGCCTCTCCAGAGGAGGCTACCCAAAAGGGGATTCAAGAATTATCCCTTCAAAAGGGAATATGCAATTCTAAACCTGAGCGATTTAGAGATGTTGGGCGATGTTGCTGTTATTACCCCGGAAATGCTTTTGGAAAGACGCATAGTGAAAACCCCCAAGGACGGAATAAAGGTACTTGGTGGAGGTGCACTCGGCAAGGCGGTAACCATTAAGGCACATGCGTTCAGTGCCTCGGCTGTTGAGAAGATCAATGCCGCAGGCGGCAAGGCAGAGGTCATTTAACCTTGAGCGTCATCAACAGCATCCGCAATATATTCAAGATACCGGAACTCAAGAACAGGGTGCTGTTTACTCTGGCACTTCTGGCCGTTTACCGGATCGGGGCCCACATTCCGACCCCCGGCATCAACGGCGCCGAATTGAGCAAATTCCTCACGGCCAAGGGTGGGGCGATGATGGGATTCTTCGATATGTTCTCAGGCGGCGCCCTCTCGCAGATGACGATCTTTGCCTTGGGCATCATGCCCTATATCAGCGCATCTATCATATTTCAGCTCCTGACCGTAGTTATTCCGGCCCTCGGCAAGCTCGCCAAGGAAGGCGAAGGCGGCCGGAAGAAGATTATCAGATATACGCGGTATGCGACGGTGGTCATTTCCGCCATACAATCGCTTGGCATCGCCATAGGACTCGAGGGTATGGGTGGCGGACAGTTTATTGCAAGTCCGGGTTGGGGGTTCAGGATCCTCACGATGATCACTCTTACATCAGGAACCGCATTCATAATGTGGCTCGGAGAGCAGATAACCGAACGCGGCATCGGAAACGGTATCTCATTGATCATTTTCGCGGGAATTGTTGCCAGGTTTCCTAATGCAATTGTCCAGACCTTCCAGCTTGTCGGCGCAGGTGAACTCTCGATCTTTTTCGTGATTCTTCTCGTCGTAGTGATGGTAATGGTTGTTGGGGGCATAATATTTATCGAACGGGGGCAGCGAAAGATCCCTGTTCAGTATGCAAAAAGGATTATCGGCAAGAAGATGTTTGGAGGACAGAGCACGCACTTGCCGCTGAAAATCAATACGGCGGGCGTTATCCCCCCGATATTTGCTTCTTCGATCATAATGTTCCCGGCGACTATTGCCGGATTTATCGCCATCCCCTGGGTGCAGTCCGTGGCAAAACAGCTCTCTTTCGGATCGATCTTCCATTCCATTCTTTACGTCGGGCTTATATTCTTTTTCGCATATTTTTATACCGCGGTCATCTTCAATCCCGTCGATATCGCCGAGAATCTCCAGAAGCACGGGGGGTTTATACCCGGCATACGGCCCGGACAGAAGACGTCGGAGTACATCTACCGTGTCCTGACGAGACTTACCTTTATCGGGGCTGTTTATCTCTCGACAGTTTGTATTATTCCGGAGCTGCTTATTACCAAATTTAACGTGCCTTTTTATTTCGGCGGCACATCCCTCCTTATAGCGGTCGGTGTGGCGCTCGATACAGTATCCCAGATCGAATCCCATCTTATGACGCGGTCCTATGAGGGCTTTCTGAAGAAGGGGAGACTTAAAGGGAGAAGGGGATAAGTTTAATCTCGCGGCGTGATAATCGTTAAATCACAGACCGAAATTCGGAAAATCGCCGATGCATGCCGTATCGTGGCCGAGGTGCTTGAAGGATTGAAATCCCATGTGACCGAAGGAATGGCGACGGCCGATATCGAAAGCTTCGTCGATGAGGGGATACGGAAGCGAGGTGCAGGTGCAGCCTTTCGCGGATACAGGGGATATCCGTCAAGCGTATGCGTGTCAGTCAACGATCAGGTGATTCATGGCATCCCGTCCCGGGCCATGAAACTGAAGTCCGGCGATATTGTAGGCGTCGATATAGGTACGGTCCTTGACGGTTTTTATGGAGACGCGGCAATGACCTTTCCTGTTGGAAACGTACGAGCCGGGAATGCACAACTGCTGAAGGTCACTGAAGAAGCGCTTATGCTTGGAATAGAAAAAGCGGTTGTAGGGAACAGGATCGGCGATATTTCTTCTGCCATTCAGGGACATGTCGAGAAATACGGATATTCAGTTGTCAGGGCCTTTGTCGGGCACGGGATAGGGCGCTCCCTGCATGAGGAGCCTCAGGTGCCTAATTACGGCAGGGCCGGCCAGGGGC
>JBGOVD010000302.1:0-3610 GCA_041477935.1 Dissulfurispiraceae bacterium
CTTACTGCAGTTCCTTTATAGGATCAGGGGCAAGGGCACCGAATGCCTTTCGGAGGTAAAAGCCGGAGATATCATTCAATTGCTTGGGCCCCTCGGAAAAGAATATCCACCTCCTGAAGGAGATTTTATCGCGGTTTCCGGCGGCATTGGCATCGCCTCCCTTTTCATGCTGCTCGAAAAATATAGACAAAGGGCCTTTCTTTTCTGCGGGGCCAGGAATTGTGACGAGCTGCTCATGCTCGAAGATGCGAAATCGTTTTCAAAGGATGTCTGTATAACCACCGATGACGGGACGGCATGCAGAAAGGGGCTCATAACCGAACCCTTCAAGGACTTCATCGCATCATCATCTTTTGTGAAGAATCCGTTGCCGATTTATTCTTGCGGTCCCATCCCGATGTTAAGAGAACTAGCCGGCATTGTCGCCGGCAGAGGTCTCACATGCTATGCCTCTCTTGAAGAGGTCATGGCATGCGGGGTAGGGGCATGTCTCGGCTGTGTGACCAAAACGACGGCCGGATATAAAAGAGTATGTAAGGAAGGACCCGTGTTCAGAATAGAGGATATAATATGGTAAACAGTAGGGGCGGGATTAATCCCGCCCATGATAGCAGCAGGAGCTTGATGACACTGCCCGTACAGAAAGCAAACGCCGGGGCGGATGCAACATGACAGTGAATCTCTCTGTCGAAATCGCCGGACTCAAGCTCAAGAATCCTGTAATGACCGCGTCAGGCACCTTCGGCTATGGCGAAGAATACGCCGAATTTATCGATTTGAACAGACTCGGAGCTATTGTAGTCAAAGGGCTCTCGATGACTCCAAAGCAGGGCAATCCCACTCCGCGGATTGTCGAGACGCCGTCGGGCATGCTTAACGCCATAGGACTCCAGAATATCGGCGTGGCTGCCTTCATAACAGAGAAGCTGCCTTTCTTGCGGCAATTTAATACTCCGGTCATCGCAAACTTTTTCGGAGACAGCGTCGCAGAATTTGTCCGGGCGGCTGAGGAATTGAGCAATGTGGAGGGCGTTCACGGGCTTGAGATGAATATTTCCTGCCCGAATAAACAGGCCGGCTGGTGCATCTTCGGCACTGATCCGCGTACAATGAGCGAGGTCGTGACCGCGGTCAGGAAGAGGACGCGTCTGCCCCTGATTGTCAAACTCTCTCCTAATGTTACCGATATAGCCGCCATGGCGAAGGTTGCCGAGGACGCGGGTGCCGATGCGGTTTCACTTATAAATACTCTTACGGGTATGGTTATCGACATCAGGCGGCGCAGGCCTGTCCTCGCAAACAGGATCGGAGGTCTTTCAGGACCCGCTGTCAGGCCGGTCGCCGTTCGAATGGTGTGGGAAACGTGCAAGGCTGTCAAGATCCCGGTTATTGGCCTGGGCGGGATTATGAATGCAAGTGACGCCCTCGAATTTCTGATCGCCGGGGCCAGGGCAGTTGCTGTCGGCACAGCCAACTTCGTCAATCCTTTAGCTACGGTGCAAATTATCGAAGGCCTCGAAAAATTTCTTGACGAGGAAGGAATTTCAGATATTAACGAGCTTATCGGGAGCTTAAGAATATAATCCCTCCCTCACTTCCCCCATCCCCTCCTTGCAAGGGGAGTTTCTGTCATGCAACTACAGAGATTATCTGCTTAAAATATGTGCTATAATACGAGTAAATTTGCAATGAAAATTATATAAATCGATGAGAATTGAAACAATAGCGAGGGCAGTCGGAGCCTCTACGCTCCTAACGATCAGGAGCATGGGGCAGATGTTCGTTTTCCTTTCCGATGCAGTCCGCCTGTTTTTTGTCCCGCCGTTTAAATTCCGAAGGTTCCTGAAACAAGTAAGGTTCGTAGGGGCAAAGTCGATGGGTGTCATTGTCCTGACCGGTGCCTTCACCGGGATGGTGCTTGCCCTGCAACTTTTCTACACGTTAAGAAAATTCGGCTCGGAGGCGTTGCTCGGGCCGGCAATCGCTCTCAGCCTCATCAGGGAACTAGGGCCTGTGCTTGCCGCCTTGATGATTACAGGCAGGGCCGGTTCAGCTATCACCGCCGAGATCGGCATTATGCGGATATCAGAGCAGATCGACGCCATGACTTCCATGGCGCTCAATCCCATGCGCTACCTGGTCGTCCCCAATATCGCGGCATCCATTGTCGCATTTCCACTTCTCGCCGCTATTTTCGACGTCGTAGGCATTTACGGCGGTTATGCTGTTGCAGTAAAACTTCTCGGGATGAGTCAGGGTACTTATTTTTCACAGATGGAAAATTTTGTCCTGATGGAGGATATCCGCGTCGGGATTTATAAATCGTTGAGCTTCGGTATCATCGTTTCATGGGTCTGCTGTTTTAAGGGCTATACGACTGAAGAGACAGGTTATGGGGCCGAAGGTGTCAGCAAGTCTACGACAGAGGCCGTGGTGATGGCGTCCGTATTCATATTGATATGGGATTATCTGCTCGGGTCCTTCTTCCTGTAAGGGTAATAAATGATTGAAATCATAAATTTGGAAAAGTCTTTCGGCACCCAAAAGGTCTTGAGAGGAATCAATCTGCGGATTGAGACCGGAGAAGTCACCGCTATTTTGGGAAAGAGCGGCGGGGGGAAGAGCGTACTATTAAAGCATATTATAGGACTGCTTAAATCTGACAGCGGACAAGTATTGGTTGACGGCATCGATATTGCCGGCTTGGGGACTCAGGACCTCGACAAAGTCAGGGAAAAATTCGCTGTTGTCTTTCAGTTCGGAGCGCTCTTTGATTCGATGACGATATTCGAAAATGTGGCATTCCCCGCAATCGAAAAAAGGAAGATCGCGACCGAAGACATCCGGGATAAAGTCAGGGAGATGCTCGATGAAGTTGGTCTCGAAGGCATAGAAGAAAAGTACCCGTCCGAGATCAGCGGCGGGATGAGAAAGAGAGTCGCCCTCGCGCGTGCGCTCATAATGGAACCGAAGGTCATCCTTTTCGATGAGCCGACGACCGGGTTGGATCCGATTCTTCTTAACCAGATACACTCATACATCAAAGAGACGCATGTTAAATATGGTTTCACGGGTATTGTCATCAGCCACGAAATTCCAGAGATTTTCGATATCTCCGACAAGGTTGCCGTTCTGGACGAAGGTGTTATCATAGAGGCAGGTACCCCGGCAGAGATATTGAAATCGGGTAACCCGCTGGTGCGGAGGTTTGTAGCACCGCGGCGCTACGTGTAAGGATGAGAACCAATAAACAGGCGGATACACAGGCAGGAGGATTAGATTAATGCGGAAAAAATTCGATCTTGAACTAACCGTCGGTATCTTCGTTCTAATCGGTTTTTTGTCCCTCGGATATCTATCGATCAGACTCGGCAAACTCGAAATGGTCGGAGGCGCGGGCTACACCGTATATGCCGAATTTACCAACGCCGGCGGGATCAAGCCCGGATCGGTGGTCGAAATCGCAGGCGTTGAAATCGGCAAGGTCAGGAGCGTCCGGCTCGATAATTATTCAGCCCGTGCATCTATCTGGATTTACAAGGATGTCAAGATCCAGGATGATGCTATAGCGTCGATCAAGACAAAGGGGCTGATAGGGGAAAAATATGTA
>JBGOVD010000290.1:0-3802 GCA_041477935.1 Dissulfurispiraceae bacterium
CGGATATGTATTTATATTAATCTTGGTGGTATAAAGTGGCATAAAGTGGAGAATATTAAATGGCCTCCTTTACTGGAACATAATATTACACCTTAGACCCGAAAGGGAGAATCATCATTCCTGCGCCTTTGCGGGAGGTGCTGTTAGCCAAATATGGCTCATCCAAAATATATATCACAAATGCAGTCTTTGACAAGTGTCTTCATATTTATCCCGAGGCAGAGTGGGGCCTGCTGGAAGAGAAGGTAAAGGGAAAGCCGACGACAGATCAGGCGATGCAGTATTTCATGAGGCGGGTCTTTTCGGCCGCCATCCCTTGCGAAACTGACAAGAACGGAAGGGTAATGGTCCCCTACGAACTCAGGAAAAATGCAGGCATAGCAAGCGATATAGTCATAGTCGGCCTCATGGACCGGCTGGAACTCTGGGACAAGCAGAGGTGGGATGCAATCACCGACCCGGACAAGATAGATGTCGAAGCCTATGCGAAGAAGCTCTCCGAATATGGCATTTAGCGGTCAGGCGGCCCACGTCCCGGTGTTGCTCAACGAGGTGATTGAGATGCTCGAAATAAGGGAAGACGGCGTGTATGTCGATGCGACTGTCGGGCTCGGCGGACATTCTTCGGCGATACTGGATAGGCTGGGAGGCCGCGGTACGCTGATCGGAATAGACCGCGATGAAGAGGCACTGAGCTATGCTGCGAACAAACTCGGAACTGACAGGGTATTTCTCCGGCAGGGCCGTTTTTCGGAAATCGGAGAGGTCCTGCAGGACTTGAGAATAGAGAGCGCCGACGGTGTGCTTTTCGACCTTGGGGTATCTATGCTTCAGCTGAAGGAGCATGAAAGGGGATTCAGCTTCATGTCCGATGCAAGGCTCGATATGAGGATGGACTCTTCACAAAAGCTGAGCGCTTGGGATGTGGTTAACAGGTATCTGGAAAAGGACCTCCAGCGAGTCCTCCAGGAGTTCGGTGAAGAGCCGCTCTTCAGAAAAATCGCAAAGAGGATTGTTATGGACAGAAAGTCCGGTCCGATTGATACATGTGCCGAACTTGCGGATATTGTCCTGCAGGCATATGGAGGCAGGGGCAAGACGCACCCGGCCACAAGAACATTTCAGGCAATCAGGATCGAGGTCAACAGGGAACTCGATGAACTCAGAAGCGGACTTGCAGCCGCCCTTGGCGTTCTGAAAACAGGCGGCAGGCTCTGCGTCATCTCGTACCACTCTCTTGAGGACAGAATCGTCAAGAACCTCTTCAGGGACTGGGGCAAAGAAGGGCTTATCAGGGTACTGACGAAAAAACCGATGGCTCCGGGCAGGGAAGAAGTGCTTAGAAACTCAGCGTCACGGAGCGCAAAATTAAGGGGAGGAGAAAAGCTATGAGGCACAGGAAGAGCAGAATGGTATCGGCAATGAAGGCAATCTCGGTCCTCCTCATCGTCATATCCGTCTTCAGTATTGTATGGCTGAGGGCGAGTGTTACATCCCTCGAATACAAACTTAGCAGCCTTGAAAAGGTGAAGATGGAAGCTCTGAGGAACCAGAAATCACTGGTTGCACAAAAAGCGGGTCTTATGACCCTTGCAAGGGTCGAGAAGGCGGACCTGACAGGCATGGGCTTCTCGTTTCCGGAAAGAAAGAGGGTTGTTTATGTGAAAGCGGACGATTTCAAAGGCCCTTACAAGGCTTCTTATTCGAAATAGCATAACTATATATTCATCTTCCTGAAACTTAAGGGGGGATGAAGAGCGGGGTATTCAGGGCAGCAATGGCAGGAATAAACAACAACCTTCGTAAAAGAGCGCTTGTCATGCTGGCCCTGCTCTCAATCGGCTTCATGGCTGTCTTTTTTCGCCTGGCCGATATCATGCTGATCAACCATGACTGGTATCTGCTTAAGGCGCGAGGCCAGCAGATTAGAAAAGAAGTGATACCTGTCAAGCGGGGGATTATCATGGACCGCCGCGGTCATGAACTCGCGATCAATCTCGAAACCGAATCGATCTTCTGCAACCCCGCCGAAGTAACATCGGCAAACCAGGTCGCCCGTACTCTTTCCTCGACTATACATAAAGATGAAGGCGCCATTTATGCCAAACTGGTGACCAATAAACACTTCAGCTGGGTCGAACGAAAAATGGAAGTCGAGAAGGCCAGGCATATCCAGGACCTGCGCCTTAAAGGTGTCGGACTTGTCACCGAGATGAAGAGGGTCTATCCGAAAGGCGCACTCGCTTCGCATATCGTCGGATTCGTCAATCTCGATAACAAAGGTATCGAAGGCGTTGAAAAGGAATACGAAAAATACCTCACTGCAAAGGAAGGGAGCACCTATGTCGGCCGTGACGCCAAGGGCAACTCACTTTCAGAAGGCAGCAAAAAAGATATCCGCGGCAACGACATCGTCCTGACCATCGACGAAGGTCTCCAATATATACTCGAAAAGAACCTGGATGCGGCCATGAGCAAATGGAGGGCGGTGTCGGCAACAGCTATCATGATGGACCCGTTCACCGGAGAGATACTTGCACTGGCCAACAGGCCAAACTTCGATCCGGGCGAACTGTTCGGGGCCAATCAGTCTGAGATCCGGAACCGTGCCATCACGGATTGCTATGAACCCGGCTCAACCTTTAAAATAGTAGTTGGTATTGCCGCCCTTGAAGAAAAGGTTGTGAATCCCGAGACGCGTTTCGACTGCAGCGCCGGCACTATCGAGGTCGGCGGCAGAAGAATCAAGGATGACCACAAACACGGCGTTCTGGCCTTCCGCGAGGTCATACAGAAATCCTCCAATGTAGGGACTATCAAGACAGCTCTCATGGTCGGAAAACCGAAGTTGTACGAGTACATCAGGAAATTCGGCTTCGGCGATAAGACCGGCATCGATCTGCAGGGCGAAATCTCCGGACTTGTGAAGCCGCCTGACAGGTGGTCAGGTACGTCAATAGGCGCTATGGCAATCGGACAGGAGATAGCGGTGACCCCCCTCCAGGTTCTGAGGGCATATTCGGCAGTGGCCAACGGCGGCTATCTGGTGACGCCCCATGTCGTGAAGGAGATCCGTTCGCCGACCGGCGCCATAATCTCGAAGATCGAGCCGAAGACGCAGAGGATCATCTCGGCGGAGACAGCCGCTATTTTCAGGGGCATTTTGAAGACGGTTACCGAGGCGGGTGGGACGGCGACCGAAGCTGCCGTGGAGGGCAACGACGTGGCCGGAAAGACCGGTACAGCCCAGCTCTTCGATCCGCAGACAAAGCATTATTCGAAGACGAGATATATCGGCTCCTTTGTGGGGTTCGTGCCTGCAGAAAATCCGCGCTTGGCCATGATTGTCGTCATCAAGGAACCGAAGGGCCAGATATATGGCGGCGTTGTCGCAGGGCCGGTATTCAGGCAGATCGCGAACGAGGCGCTCTCATACCTGACTGTCCCGATGGATAAAGCCGTGGACAAGAAGGGCATGCTTCTGGTTTTGGACAAAAAGTAAGAAGTGATCTAACTAATGGATATTACGACAATACTAAAAGGATATGACTGCGCGATAAGAGGAGATCAGGGCGTCCGGATAACCGGTATCACCTACGATTCGCGCACCGTCAAAGAAGGCTATCTCTTTGTCGCGATCAGGGGAGAGAGATCCGACGGGCATGATTATATCGAGAAGGCCATTGCGAAAGGTGCGGGCGCCGTAGTTTACGAGACCACGCATGCGAAAGTCCCTGCCCTCATGGGTAGACATCCTCTCATATCATGGATCGGAGTGAACGACTGCAGGGACGCTCTTGCA
>JBGOVD010000207.1:0-4748 GCA_041477935.1 Dissulfurispiraceae bacterium
CTGCCAAAAGCTTGATTATTCGACTAAGGTAATCGACTTTATCACCACCGGCGTCTGCGGTACGTCAGGGAAACCCATCGTAACTCCTGTGCTTACCGATGCTATCTTATCTACAACATCCATGCCCTCTATCACTTTTCCGAACACTGCATATCCATGCCCGTCAGGCATAGGGCGGTTGAGATTGTCGTTATTCACCAGATTGATGAAGAACTGCGAGGTTGCACTGTCCGGGTCCGCGGTGCGGGCCATTGCAATCGTGCCCCGGTCGTTCTTCAGTCCGTTGACTGCCTCATTCTTGATCGGTTGCCCGGTCTTCTTCACCTTCATATCGGAAGTAAAGCCGCCGCCCTGGACCATAAAACCGGGGATTACCCTGTGGAAGATGGTGCCGCTGTAATACCCTGCCTTTACATAGGAAAGAAAGTTCTTGATGGTGATCGGAGATTCTTTCTGCATGAGTTCGATCTTGATGTTTCCCAGTGATGTCTTCATGATCACCACTTGCTTTTTCGAAGCGGCTCCGGAGAGGGCAGCCATTCCACCAATAAGCATACATACCGTCACGGCAACTATGATTTTCTTAAACATATCTCCTCCCTGTTTAGAAATAAAAAGACAAATTATGGATGGGGGAAATGCACCAAAGGCTTTGTAGCGATACCTTTGAAGATTTTCATACCCGCCCGCTGAGCAATAAACAGTATTGCACCACAGATATAATTCAACTTCTCGCTACTGATTACGGTTTTTCATCGCATTATAAAGCCTTTGGTGCATTTCCCCCCTCCGTATTTACAACAAAAATAATTAGCCACCAGATCAATAAGAAATATTCTGCACGGTCTGGATGTCGTCCTCGATCTCTTCGATATACCTCGACCGTGTCGCGTATACAGCATCACCGTACCGTCTGCGGTATGATGCCGAGCTCAGATATAGCCTTTCTTTCGCCCGAGTAACAGCCACATAGAAGAGCCTTCGCTCCTCTTCGAGTGCCTGGTAATTGTCGAGAGACCTCGCCGACGGGAATATTGCTTCCTCAAGCGCCACGACAAAGACGACCGGAAATTCCAGTCCCTTTGCAGCATGGATAGTCATAACCTTCACAGAATCTGAAGGCCCTATCTTGTCCTGCTCGGAGGCGAGTATTGTATCCTCAAGGAACTGGGAGAAGGGTTTGCCGTCCAATTCCAGGGCCTTGAGGACGTTGACGAGTTCTGATACGTTTCCCTGCCGTTCCTCGAAGTCCTCCTTATAATGCATCGCCAGGTATTCCTCATACCTGATGTCCTTCAGCAGCTCCATGAGAACTGTATAAGGGCTGGCATCGACCGCCGGTGAATAGGACTCGATCAGCGCGGCAAACCGGTCGGCATTGGTCCTCTGCTTTGGCGGGAGCTTGGTGTCGCGCAGGGCTTGTATCCAATCATCGGTAAACCGTTCCCTGATATTGGCCAGCGTCTTAGTGCCGATCGACCGAGGCGGGGCGTTCATGCTCCGTTCGAAGGCGGCCCTGTCCTTGCGGTTCAGCATCAGGCGCAGATATGCCAGAAGGTCTTTAACCTCGGCCCGCTCATAGAAAGCAGCGCCGCCGATAATGTCGTATGGGATGCCGTTGTTCATGAAGGTATGCTCAAAGCCGCGAGACACGAAGGACATCCTCATAAGCACCGCCATATCGGAATACTGATAACCGATGTCCGTGAGCTTCCTGATCCTTGATGCGATATTGCCGCATTCTGCGATGTTATCGCTGTTCTTGGTGTAGATAACCTCGCCGTCGTCGCGCCGGTCCGTCGAGAGTTGCAGTATCCTGCCTTCCCACATCATATCGGCCTTGGCGATCACTTTGTTCGCCACGTCGAGGATCTTTTTCGTAGACCGGTAGTTTTTTTCGAGCTTTGTCTCCGCGGCGCTGAAGTCCTTCGTGAAGTTCAGGATATTGAGAGGATGCGCACCCCTCCATGTATAGATACAGTTGTGCACTACAACGCTATTAGCTGCAAAGTTACGAGCGAGCGGGATGGACAAATCATATACATGCCCGTCATAGTCGACAACATCGACGCTTTCTATTACATCTTCACCAATTTGCCCGTCGTTCATCACAGGAATATTCATGCCGGGATGCAAGTGTGAGGCCGGCAAAAGCATGTAGGGCTTTCCAGCGGTTAGACGTGCTCTTTCAATCAGTTCAATGTCGTCGAGTCCCTGGATGTTTCTGGCGAGAGCAAAGGCGTCATCGTAATGCTTACGTGACGTCTCGATTCTCCATGTGCCTCTCTGACCATCCCGAATTTTGAATGTTTCCTGCGCTTTCAGCTTTAGAGAGGGGCAGGAAGTCACCATCTGCACCCTGTGGTCATGCCATGAACGATTGGCATAAGTCCTCGTGTCTCCGAACATCGTAAGCCATACATATCTTCTGGCGATATTGTTGCGCACGACTGCATATGGCCTGTGGTGCGGATAGTCAGGATTGATTCTCAAGTCCGCCATCAGTTTTTCGGAATTCTTTTCGGTATCGATTTCATTATAAAGCCTGTCGACAAAGGTCTGGTCCATGTTCCTGCCACTGGTATGGAAAACAGCCGTCGGTATTCCATAGCGGAGGGAATAGAGTTGTTCATAGTAGCGGGCCTCTGGACTGTTTCCGCAGGTGTGAAGTATCCACGTTTTATCAGATACTTCCTGGTTTGTGCGCACCTGTACTCCATTGGCAAGGACCCCTTCAGTGGTCTTTCTGACGCCTGTTGTAGTACCGATTCGGAATCCCTTGTCCTTGCGCTGCATTAAATATACATAATGCAGATCTCTAAGCGGTTCGAGGCGTGCAAAGCAGATATGTTCGGGAGTGGCTTCAAAGTACCGGCCGGATTTCAGCTTGACGCGATAGAGGGGGCCGCGGTATGGCTGGCTGGAGACTTCTTCGACGGTGACCGCAGCTGTTTTGCCGTGGCCGACACCGGCTATGATTTCGTCTCCTTCCCTGATTTCTTCGATTCTCTTTTGCCCTGCCGGCGTGGAAACCATGGTATGAGCAGGTACACACTGCTGGGGATCGCCCACCACGCAGATGTCGCGATTCTCGCTTACGAGGAGATTGATGAGCATATACTGGATCTTGTTGGTGTCCTGGTATTCGTCGACGAGGATGTAGTCGAATCTCTCCTGCCAATGCCTTCTCAGGTCCGGCTTTCTCGACAGGAGATCGACCGCGATATAGATGATATCATCGTAATCCAATGCGTTGCTCTTTTCCATCTCGGCAAGATATTGGGCCGCCACGGGCGCGAAACCCGACATTGGGTAAGGGAGGCTCGCGATATAGTCGACTATGTCGCTGCGATAATCCTGCTTTGCCTTCGAGATGACGCCCTTTGCGGCATCGGCGTGTTTGATGTCCATTCCGCCTTCGCGCAGGATGTCCTTGATTACCTTTATGCTGTCGTGCTCGTCATAGATGGCAAAGTTCTTGTCGTAATTCCTTTCGAGAGCGGCGATGTTTTCCCTGAGTACCCTCACACAAAAGGAATGGAATGTCGATATCCACTTCGGTTTTACGGACAGAAGGCGCTCGACCCTCTCCTGCATCTCTCGCGCGGCCTTCTTGGTGAACGTGATCGCAAGTATCCTGTTCGGCCTGATGCCCTTTTCCTGTATTAGCCATGCGATCTTTGTCGTGATGACCTTGGTCTTGCCGGACCCCGCGCCTGCGAGCACAAGAAGGGGCGAGCCGAAGTGCTCGACAGCTTCTTTTTGCTGTTTGTTGAGCCCGTCGGTTATCAAGGCGTTTCCTCTTCGACCTTGTCTACGACGATGTGGCTGCCGCGCCGCAACTTGGCGCATTCCTTCAGCTCGGCTGCTATCTCGCCCACCTGTAGTGTGTCTTTAAGTTCGCGCTCGCGGTTGGTAACGACTCCTATCGAAATAGACATGAGAGGAAAGGCCATTGCGACGCCTTGCCGCGTCTTGCCCATAATAAATCCCAGCTCACGGTCTTCAGGGCTGTAGAAATCAGGAACAGTCCTGTCAAAGGCATCTATAACCGCACAGCATATTCTTTCGAACCGGTCCGGCGTCGTGATCACTACAAAGTCATCTCCTCCGATATGGCCCATGAAATCCTCCTTCGTGCCGAACTCCGAAATGGCCGACTCGATAATCTGGGCAGTCGCCTTGATGACCTCGCTGCCCCGCGCATACCCGTATTTGTCGCCGAAGACCTTGAAGTTGTCCAGATCGAAATGGCAAAAGGCAAGAGGTCCGCCGTCATCGAGCCTCTGCCTGAGAGTATTCTCTATCGCGATGTTTCCGGGCATCCTTGTAAGCGGGCTCATATCTACGAGTATCTGCTCGAGCTGCTTCAACCTCCTGGCCATCTCGGAAAAATGGAGCGAAAGCTCCCCGAGTTCATCGTAACTTTTCACCTGAGGCAGGTCCTCGAACTCTCCCTTGGCCACCCTCTTCGTAGCAATCTTCAGTTTGCGTATCGATCCCGAAATGTTACGCATTATCAGAAAGGTAGCGATAAGAGCGACCACGATAAAGATGACCCCCAGGCTGATTATCGACTTGTATGCCTTTTCACCGATCTCTGAAGACAGGCGGCTCTTTTTGCCCTGGTTCCTTATCGCGCCATTGACGATTTTCTTGATGGCATCGGTCAGCTCCGCCTGCCTCTGCCGCAGGGCTTTGTCGAATTCCTCGGCATGCACGGAGGAAGGACTTCCCTTGTAATCGAA
>JBGOVD010000234.1:0-4380 GCA_041477935.1 Dissulfurispiraceae bacterium
AAAGGCGTCTATTGCGTGGATTGTCATGAACCCAACAAGAAATCAGGTATGCATGGCGATTTGCAGCGGCAGGTCGACTGCACAAAATGCCATCCTGCGGTTGTAAAGGCTCATCAGAAAGGTCCTCATAAGAAAGTGGATTGTGCGTCTTGTCATACATCACTTATCGGGGGGTATGCCTTTAACTTCTGGAGCGCTGTCGGCCCGAAAGGCAGGGAAAACCCATTGACCAGGATCCAGGATTATCTGGTAGGAGCGGTGCCTCCCCTCGTCGTCAAGAACCCGAAAGGAACATGGATACCGGTGCATATCGTTCCGCACACAGCAGGTAATATCAAGGCCGGCGAAGTGGTCTTGTCGAAGAAGTTGATCTTCCGGAACAGTCCCGACGCGGCAATAGACAGACTCTATTTTTCTAACGACGCATATGCTGTTACCGGCCTGGTCAGGAATCTGGATGATAAAGACCACGACACGATGGTGTGGTTAAACGCCGACAGGGTCGCGCATGCGACGGGGAAATCCAGAAGCTGCGCAAGCTGCCATGCCTCGACCGCGCAGAAGATAGAGACCCCGTACAGCGAGGGCTCCTACAAAGATGTGGGCGACGGAGTATACACCATTGTTGCTGACGAAAAAGGCCTCAGGGTGGTGTTTCCCGCCGGCACGGAGGCAAACCCCTTGCCGGAAGGGCTTGCACCGCTTAAAGACAAGTGGATGTTGCCGGGAAACTTTGCATTGCCGAAAACCAGGGACAGAAAGGGTTATGAGAAGCTCGAAAAAATGTATCTGGGGGGAATTTTTGTTCATTGAACCATCGGGCGTTTGATCCGATTGCCTTTGAAGCGAATACCGCGGTCTGCCTGATTTCATATAAAAAGCCTATTCATTGTATTACCCTTATGAATCTATAAAAAAATATGATGGATAGATAATATCAATTAATTTGCCTTTAGCCATGGAATGATTTACCTTGTAAGGGATAAAATGTCGGTTAATGCACAGAGATTCTCTGTGATCTAAATAAGAAAGGAGGACATATGAAATTATTGAAGCTGCTTGTCATCGTGCTTCTCATACTGGTCCCCGTGGCGCTCTTTGGCGCTCAGGGCGACGGAATGAAGAAGGCGAAGACCATCGACGAACTTGCCAAGATGTATGATTCAAGTTCGTGCAAGGACTGTCATGCGGACGTGCATGCCGAATGGGAAAAGTCTTTGCATGCCCGCTCGATTTTCGGTCCAGCCGAAGTTGGCAGGACTGCAGCCACGATCAAAACGACTATCGAAAACGGGCTGAAGGATTGGCCCTCATCGGGCGTGAAGAAGCCGGAGGATGTTGGCGTCAGGCATCTTATGATCTGCGCAAAGTGTCATCTGCCGCAGCTGATAGAGGCTGAGGACAGTGTTGCGCAGGAGGTCGTGAAGAACCTCTATGCCTTCAAGGAGCCTGGTGATCAGGCGGCACAGAATCTTCAGAAGCTGAACATTGGGTGCCTTATCTGTCATCAGAGAAACGCTATTGTTCATAAGTGGAAGTTCGGTACTCCTGACAAGGGAACTGTTTATGGCAATAAGGATGGAGAGCACGCATCTCCGGAGTTTGCCAAGATGAAGAAGAGTCCTTACATGAAGGAACCCATCCTTTGCGGCCAGTGTCATGGTCAGGGACCGAATTTCGAGATGGACAACCCGACACAGTGCGCGACACTGTACGGCAGTTATAATTTTTCATATCGGGTTGAGGGCGGCACGGAGAGCTGCCAGGATTGCCACATGAAGAAATCGAAGCTCGGCCACAACATGCAGAGCTATCGTGCCATGGGGCAAATGGCTGTTGACATGAAGGTCGAGGCGATGGCCTATCAATGGCGCGATGTGGTTACTACGACCCCTGCAGCATCGGTACAGGTTGATCTTTTCAACAAGGCCGGTCATGCAATACCGGATGGCTGACCTACGCCGAACCGGGTGGTCCTGTATGTGACCGCGAAAACAAAAGATGGCAAGGTGTTTTACCAGGATCAGAGAATCTATATGCCTATACCGCAGCAGTTCGGTACGGGAGACAAGATGGGCAGAGGACCGTACGAAAAGAGCGGAATCCTTCGCGACACCAGCCTCCCGCCTATGAGGACGGTAACTGAGAAGTTCTATATTCCTGTCTACAAGGAATCCACAAAGGACGGGAAGATGAGCAGAGACATTATCACCAGCGACTTTACGGTGGATGTCGAACTCTGGTATCTGCCTTACGGCAAGAAGGATGACGAAGGGAACGCCCAAATGTGGCAAAAAATCACAAAGACGCTGAGCATCGAAAAGGGCGGAAAATAACTGTAGGGGCGGGTCTTGTGCCCGCCCGGCTTTTTGTGCGTATCATGAAGGCCGACCGTAAGGTTGGCCTTCTATTTTTTTATCATCCCGTTGTTTGCAAGCGATGAATATGATCGGCAAGTTTCGCGAACTCATCCATGCTTAGGGTTTCGCCCCTCCTGCCCGGATCTATCCCCGCATCGATCAGGACGTCCCTGATATCAGGCATGAGCGGTTTCAGTGCATTGGAAAGTGTTTTTCTGCGCTGAGAGAAACCGGCTCTGATGATCTTGAAGAGGAGGACCTCGTCGGCAACAACAACCTTCGGAGTCTTTCGAATATGCATTTTAATGACCGCTGAATCGACCTTCGGCACCGGTCTGAAGGCGCCGGCCGGAATGATGAATTTTATCTCGGGATCTGCGTGGTACTGCACTGCCAGAGAGAGTACGCCATAATCCTTGGGGCCCGGGCTAGCGACAATCCTTTGAGCAACCTCCTTCTGAATAGTAAGAGTCATCGATACAAGGTTGCTGCGGGCCTCAATCAGACTGAAGATTATCGGTGTCGTTATGTAATAGGGGATATTGGCAACCACTTTGAAAGGACCGAGATCATCGTAGCGATATTTAAGGGCGTCGCCGAGGACGAGTTCGACATTCTCACGGCCGGTCAATTCGTCCTGTAATTTTCTATATAAATCGCTGTCAAGTTCTATCGCTATGACTCTTTTTGCAATCTTGGAGAGCATCAGAGTCAGCCTGCCGGGGCCGGGACCGATCTCGACAACAGTATCGTCGGGGCCGATGCCTGAGGCCTCGATAATCCTGCCCAGGATTGCGGGATCGAAGAGGAAATTCTGACCGAGGGATTTTTTTGCCATGACGTAAATGCTATCTGGTTACCGAATACGACTTGACATTGATCCTGACGATATAGTTCCTGAGCTGTATCTTCACCCTGGACTGGTACCATGACAGAGGGGAGTTATCGTCCGTTTCCTTGCCGTCTTCCGAAATAATCCGCGATGGTGTGTCGTAAGAAATAGCAAGAGTATCACCGGTTTCAAGCTCGACGGTCTGTTCGACCGGCAAAAGGCTCTCTTTGTTTACTACAACCTTTCTGTACCCATTCTTAAGGACATAAGTGTCTGCCGTCTCGGACACTTTGTAGTCCGCTATATTCCACCAGAAGAGGCTGCTCTTCAGACCCTCAACGAGTATGAGACTCTTGTTTTTATCAAGTTTCGGCTTGCTTCTGATCTTGCCGTTTTCCTCATAGACTTCACCCTGCAGAAATCCCAGATAATAGATTCTGAGTGAGAGTTTGTCGGGCGATACGGACAGGGAGGCATCTCCGCTCATGATAGTGTCGTTCTTTTCGTAGTCCAGGCCGACGACAGTACTTATCGAGGTTATCTTGCGGTACTGGGAGAGCGCATCATCGAGCGAAATACCTCTGAGCGACGGTTTTTCCGCCGGCTTTGGAGCTGCACATGAGATCAGAAAAAAGAGACAGGAGACAGAAAACAAAAATAAAAGCGCGATGCGAACGAGGCGGCACCTCGCCCCTGCAAATTTATTATATTCCGATATTTTCAATGGCTTCATTGATATTCCTCACTCCTGAAATAGTTAATCCGAAATTATCTTTCAATCTCTCGGCATTGCCTGCGGGCACAATGGCACGTTTGAATCCGACCTTGGCTGCCTCTTTAATTCGTGCTTCACCCTGTGCCACAGCCCTCACCTCACCGGATAGCCCGACTTCACCGAAGACGAAGGTTTGCGGGTCCAGCGGCAATTCCCTGAATGACGAAACCAGGGCAGCTATGATCCCGAGGTCCGCAGCGGGTTCGATTATCTTCAGCCCGCCGACGATGTTGATGAATATATCCATTCCGCCGAGATGAATGCCGCCCTTTTTTTCGAGGACTGCGATAAGAAGATTCAGCCTGTTGAAGTCGATGCCCATGCTTGTCCTGCGGGGCATGCCGAAGGTGGTAGGTGACACGAGGGCCTGTAATTCGACAAGTACAGGCCTGGTGCCTTCGATGCTCGCTATT
>JBGOVD010000336.1:0-3290 GCA_041477935.1 Dissulfurispiraceae bacterium
GCCGGTGAGAAGCTCTCTTTCACACAGGAAGAGGTCTCTCTCACCGGTTACGCGATTCAATGCAGGATCAATGCTGAAGACCCTTTGAACGATTTTTTGCCCGATACCGGCACCGTCACGTCCTATTACTCTCCGGGAGGATTCGGTGTAAGGATCGACGGCCATGTATATAGAGGTTACACAGTCCCGCCCTATTACGACTCGATGCTCCTTAAGCAGATCGTTTGGGGAAGGACCTGGGAAGAAGCAGTAAACAGGATGCACCGCTGCCTTGGTGAATATGTCATACGTGGAATCAAGACTACGATTCCATTCTACATCCGTGTTATGGAGGACAGGGTATTCAGGAGCGGCCAATTCACGACAGGCTATGTGCAGGAACGACTGCCGCTTCTGCTATATTTGCAGGACCGCGATCCTATGGACATGGTAGTCAGCATAGCCGCAGCCATAGTAGCGCACAGCAAATTATAATTGAGCATGCAGGGGCGAGGCGCCCTCGCCTTTTTAAAACCGGAATTACAATAGGGGCATGCCTGTGCCCCCTATAGAATATGTGAGGGAAAGATGAAACCTGTAATGAAGCCGATAAAGATCATGGATACCACTTTCAGGGATGCACATCAGAGCCTGCTGGCTACCAGAATGCGCATCGAAGACCTCCTCCCGGTCGCTGAAAAAGTCGACTCCCTCGGCTTCTGGTCCGTTGAGGTATGGGGAGGCGCAACCTTCGATACCTGTCTGAGGTTCCTCAGGGAAGATCCCTGGGAGAGATTGCGCGCACTAAAGAGTGCGTTCAAGAACACGCCTCTCCAGATGCTCCTCAGAGGGCAGAATGTCGTGGGGTACAGGCACTATGCCGACGACGTAGTCGAAAAGTTCGTCGCCACCATGATCGAAAACGGCGTCAATGTCGTCCGGATTTTTGACGCCCTAAACGATTTCAGAAATATAAAGACCGCCGTCAAAGCGACCCTCAAGTACGGAGGCAAGGTAGAAGCGGCTTTCTGCTATACCCTCGCTCCGATCTATACGAACGACTTTTTTGTAGACCTCGCCCAAAGGCTTGAAGACATGGGTGCGGATACCATTTGCATCAAGGACATGGCAGGCCTGCTGTCGCCGCTCGACTCTTTTGACCTGGTCTGGAAGCTCAAGCAAAAGGTCTCGGTCCCGATACATCTGCATACCCATGACACTAGCGGCATGGCCGTAGCCACAACATTGAAAGCGATCGAAGCCGGCGTGGACATCATCGATACTGCAATCTCTTCAATGGCATCCGGAACCAGCCAGCCGCCGCTTGAAACTATGTGCAATATCCTGAGGGACACCGTATATGACCCGGCCTGCGATTTCAGGGTCATGAGCGAGATCGCAGAATATTTCAGGACCGTGAGAAAGAAATATCATGCGCTCGAGAGCGAATATACAGGCGTAGATCCCAAAGCGCTTATTTACCAGGTGCCCGGAGGAATGATATCGAGTCTGGCAAATCAGCTCAGGGACCAGAATGCCCTTGACCGTATGGACGAAGTGATGAATGAAGTTCCGAGGGTCAGGAAAGATTTCGGATATCCGCCTCTTGTGACGCCTTCGAGCCAGATAGTAGGGACGCAGGCCACTCTTAACGTGCTTACCGGCGAACGCTACAAGGTAGTGACGAGCGAGACGAAAAATTATCTAAAAGGCCTGTACGGAAAGTCCCCCGCACCGGTCGATGAAGATATAAAAAAGAAGATACTCGGAGATGAGGAAGCGATAACGGTCAGGCCCGCAAAGCTGCTGGAACCCGAACTCGAGTCTGCCCGCAAGGAATTGGGAGATAAGGCGCGGAGTGAAGAGGATGTCTTATCATATGTGCTCTTCCCCAAGATATTCCTTGAATTTGCGGATCTGAGAGAAAAGGGATTCCCCGCCGAAGAGCCCAAGGTCCCCACCCATGATGCTAAACCCGAAGGTTCTCAGCTCGCCCCGTCTGAATTCATGATTCATATCCACGGCGAAGCCTATCATATCAAGGTCGGTGGAAAGGGTCACAAGTCCGAGGGCAAGAGACCTTACTTCCTATACGTCGATGACCAGCTCGTAGAGGTCTTTGTCGAACCGCTTGTCGAGGTCATTCCGACCGACGAGGGGAAAATCGACTTCAAGGCCACAGGGCAGTCGATCCGCCCGAAAGCACAGCTCCCCGGCGATGTGACAACTGCAATGCCCGGTACCGTGGTGAAGATCAAGGCCAAAAAAGGCGATACGGTTAAGGCCGGCGATACCATTCTCATCATCGAAGCGATGAAGATGGAAAACGAAATCCACACCCCTATTGATGGAGTCGTTGAACAAATCTTCGTCGGCGAAGGAGACATGGTCAATCCTGACGAGGTACTGGTCAGGATCAAGTAGCTCATAAGACCTCTATGGACCTCGGCCACATAATCCAGCAGATAGTAATTTCAATCATCCCGATCCTCTTCGCGGTTATTCTTCACGAGGTATCTCATGGCTTCGTCGCGAATAAGCTTGGAGACCCTACCGCAAAAATGATGGGACGATTGACCTTGAATCCGATATCTCATATCGACCCTTTCGGCACAATCCTGATGCCCTTATTCCTTTACGCTGTTACGAACGGACAATTCGTTTTCGGCTATGCCAAGCCTGTCCCTATCAATGCGATGAACTTCAAAAATCCCAAGCGTGATATGGCCATTTCAGCCGCGGCTGGTCCGGTTACAAACCTGCTCCTGGCAGCTGCCAGCATCATACTGGCTAAACATCTTATCATTCCCCTGGCGACGGTTGTACCGTCATCTGCGGTCGTAACAGTATTGAAACCTCTGGTACTGATGCTGGAGGCAAGCCTCTTCATCAATGTAATACTCGCCGTTTTCAACATGATACCGATTCCTCCACTTGACGGAGGCAGGGTGTTGATGGGGCTGCTGCCTTATAAACAGGCGATGGCGTTGGGACATCTGGAACCTTTCGGCTTTATAATAGTCATAGTGCTTGTGGCTACGCATGTAGCGGACATGGTTATCATGCCGGTGATTTCATTCATCGTGGGTCTGTTAGCATTGTTATAATCTATGGGCGCTGCTCTCCGCGCCCTTCCGGCAGGTCATAGAAGCAAATACAGGAGGAACAATAGTGAAGGATCGTGTATTGAGCGGCATGCAGGCCAGCGGCAAGGTGCATCTCGGAAACCTCGTGGGGGCGCTGAAAAACTGGGTTGATCTTCAGGATAAATACGACTGTTTCTATTTCATTGCCGACTGGCATGCACTTAC
>JBGOVD010000068.1:0-8176 GCA_041477935.1 Dissulfurispiraceae bacterium
AACGAGCCATCCTTCGTGGACGTGTGAATTTTCATGTTCGGAAATTTCAAAGGCCCTTCGAATGTCATTGAAGCGCGAGTGGACATATAGAGCGATCTTGACGTCGGCCGGTTTTTCACCGTTTGCATGGTACTTGCATTCTATGACGCACCGCCGGTCGTCCTTGCTCGCGAGGACATCGACTTCATGTGTGACGCAGTACCCGTTGATGATCCTGTTCACTTCAACGCTATAACCATATGATTTGAGGATTCGGGCGACATACTTTTCGAAGGGATATCCCGTAGGTCCGAGGGCGTAAATAGCCCTCTTTAGGGAATAGCGCATACCCGTGGCGCGGCTGTACTGCCTGAGCAGCTTCTTTGCCATCCTGAATATATGCCGGGTATGCATCGAATGGGTTACTTGAATGGATACCTTGTCTGCGATGTCCCGTGCTATGTCTTCCGGCGCTCCCGACCTCACGAGGGAATCGACGAGCTTGCCGATGGCGAATTCCTCCATCCTGCCTGAAGCTTTGGTGACCGGGATAGCCATCAACAATTTTACACTATTTCGTATCGTGATTAGCATCTTGAAAAGAACCCTTTGCATCTGATAGAGTTTTGCATTCATAAATAATCCATGGAGGTTTGAAATATGTCCGAATTCAAGGGAGTTACCGTAGTCAAGAAGGCGAATGTTTTTTTCGGCGGCGGCGTTACGAGCAGGACCGTTTTGTTTGAGGATGGCTCGAAGAAAACGCTTGGCATCATGCAGCCAGGAGAGTACGAATTCACTACAAAAGATGCTGAAATCATGGAAATACTCGCAGGAGATTTAGATGTACTGCTGCCGGGGGCGGACGATTGGAAGCCGTTCAAGGGCGGCGATGCATTCAATGTTCCGGCTAATGCTGCCTTTAAGCTCAAAGTGAAGACGCTCGCGGATTATTGCTGTTCGTTTGTAAAGTAGGGACAGTCCGGCGTGAGAGGAAAATCTGCATGAACATCATCTCGGCTTATATTATTACCTTCATCGCGAGTTTCTGCATCCTTGTCATCGAGATCGTGGCCGGCCGCATCCTGGCGCCGTATGTCGGCGTCTCGCTTTACACATGGACCAGCATCATCGGAGTAGTCCTCGCAGGCATCAGTATCGGAGCTTACCTCGGCGGCAGGCTTGCCGACCGGTTTCCTGATACCAGGACACTGGCCTGGCTCCTGCTTGTCTCGGGGATGGCCGTCCTCCTGATATCGCCGGTCACCAACCTCGCAGCAGCCTACAAATTTCAAACCACCCTTATGGTGAGGATACTTCTCGTTACAACGATCACCTTTTTCATCCCGAGCTGCATCCTGGGCATGATATCGCCGGTCATCATCAAGCTCGCGCTTCGAAAAATGGATGGGGTAGGCCAGGTGGTGGGCAAGATTTACGCGCTCTCTACACTCGGCTCGATCATAGGCACCTTTGCAGCCGGTTTCTTCCTCATATCCTGGCTGGGAACAAGACAGATCATGCTGCTGATGGGCGGCATCCTTATGTTGACCGGGATAATCTACGGTGCGTTCAGGAATCGCAAGGCGGTCCTGGGTGTGATAGCTCTGCCCGCAATACTGGTCGGCGGATACTATGATTTTGCCTATAAGCCGTCGCTTGAGCCCGATGTTGTCCACTACAAGGAAAGCGACTACTATACGATCAAGGTCAGACGCGTAGTGCGAGACGGCAAGAATGAGGTCAAGTCACTGGTCCTCGACCATCTGACTCATTCATATGTGGATACCGAAAATCCTCTCCACCTGGAGTACGAGTATGAGCTCATCTATGCCGATGTCCTCAAGTGGCGGCTGATGAAGGACTCATCGTTCCGGACTCTTTCCATCGGAGGGGGCGGTTACACATTCCCGCGCTATATGGAGGCATACTATCCGAAGTCGGGTAATGAGGTCGTGGAGATCGATCCCGATGTGACAAAGATCGCCTACGACAAGCTTGCTCTCCCTCGCAGCACGAAGATAAAGACTTACAACGAAGACGGCCGGTGGTTCGTCATGAACTGCAGAGACAAGTATGACATCGTACTCATCGATGCCTTCAACGATCTGTCCATCCCCTACCATTTGACGACCAGGGAGTTCGCCCAACAGATAAAAGCCATAATGAACCCGGGCGCAGTCCTGCTCACCAACATCATCGACAACTTTCAACAGGGTTCGTTCCTGCCTTCGTATATAAGGACTCTTCGAGAGGTCTTCGGAGAGAAGAATGTACATCTTGTCTCGATCAGCCCCCAATTCGAGAAGACACGCATCAGCACATTCATCGTAATGACAGGCAGCAGCGAGATCGATATCAAGGATTTCGCAGTCTTTCTCAGTAAAGAAGGCAGGGGAGCATCAAGCGTGGTGCCCGACGATATGGTCAATGACTACGTAAACAGAAACTATTCGGTCCTTCTGACCGACGACTATGCGCCGGTGGACAATCTCATAGCCCCAATCTTCGAAGCGCGCTTCGGATATAACAGGAGATCGTGAGCAACTCCCCTTTCCCTCTTAATCCAAGAGGGGGGGGGCAGGAAGAATTATGGTTTTAGCTCATGCTGAACAATTTCATCAGGCATCAGGAGCGACAGAACGCTCCCGATAAGCATGACACCGGCTAAAGAATAGTATGATGATATACACCCTGCCTGACATTGCAGGTTACAAACATTTACCGCTGCCCATGACAACCCATCTATATACCCTATCATAACTACCCCCCCCCCTGATTTTAAATAGAAGTTGTAAGATCCTTTTGCTGATATTTGAGCAATAAGTATGCCATGGATGGTGGAGCCTTATTTACATATGTGGGCGCCGCTCCGTATTGCGTTGCAGGAGCAGCGCTCATCGCATCAGGCGTGAGGAAATGGAGGGCCGTTATGCGGCAGGGTCGGGATTCGGCAATGTTACGGTGTTAGAACAATAATGTAAGAACGCTGACAAAAAGGAAGCAGCCTTGATAGGGTACATCAAGAAAATGAAGGGGCTTTTATTTGACCGCCGGCAGGTAGATATGAAAGGTCGTTCCTTTTCCCACTTCGGAGGCGATTGTAATTATGCCGTCATGGTTGGCGACTGTGGAATAGGCTATGGCGAGGAGGAGCCCTGTTTTCAAAGGGGCTCCGATGTCCTTTATGGCGAAGAAAGGATCGAATATCCTTGGTGCAGCGCCGATAGGCACGCCTGCTCCCGTGTCTGTGATAGATAGCTTGATGTAATCTCCGGCCTCGACCATCAGGTTGTCTCTGTCACGGACTAAAGTGTTGGACGCACTGACCGTTAATAGGCCGCTGTCGTTCATGGACTCCTTTGCATTCAGCATTATGTTCCTTATGGCTTCCGACAACTGGTATTCATCGCCCTCAATCGACCAGAGGTTGTCCGGGATCACAAGCTTGAGTTTTAACCCGCCGCCATTGACGGCAGGTGCCGCCTTCTTCCTGATCAGCTCTCCGATGGACAGTTGTTTCTTGATCGGCGTCCCGCGCTTTGCAAAGCTGATCAGCTGCTGCGTCAATTCGGCTGATCGAAGCGAAGCCTCTTCAGCATTGGCCAGGAGGCTGTTCAGCTTGTCGTCCTTTGTGGCGATTTTTCTTGCCAGCGATATGTTGCCCAGGATGGCGGTAATCAGATTGTTGAAGTCGTGCGCAATGCCTCCTGCCAGGATTCCTACGGCCTCGAGTTCGCGGACCTTCATCAGCTCTTCCATCAATTTCCGGCGCCTGCTGATGTCGTGATTGCTCGCGCGGCGGCCAAGCCATTTGCCATTTTCTCCGAATACCGGCTGACAGCTATGGCTGATCCAGCGCTCCTCGCCGCCTCTGGTAATGATTCGGAAATCGAAGTTATGGGCCTCGCTGCTGTTTTCAAGCGCGTCGTTGTAATGAGCGGCGACCATGGCCTGATCCGATGGGTGGGTGATCATGGTGACAAGGTCGGGGTTTGCGAGGAATTCCTCGGGCCGGTAACCGGTCATTCTTTCACTGGATGGAGATACATACAGGTATTGTCCGTTCGGGCCGAGCCATTCTTCCCAGTCGTAGGTAAAGTCTGCAACTATGCGGTATTTCTCCTCGCTTTTTCGAAGGGCTTCCCGGGCTTGCCTTCTTTCAGTGAAATCCTGGATGAGGCCGTCATAAGCAAGGAGCTTTCCTTCAGCATCGTACTGGCAAACCGGCGTATTCCTTACCCACCGCAATGCCCCGTCCTTTCTGACTATACGGTGCTCGAAAGGCGCAGTGTCCTTCCCTGACAGGATTCCTGCAACATGCCTTAGAACAAGAGGCCTGTCTTCTTCGAATACCATGTTGATCCAGAGGAAATTGTTCGATGAAAATTCATCCGGAGAGTATCCTGTTATCGACAGGCATCCCCGGCCGTGTACCGTTTCCACGGGATTTCCGTCCAAGATATGGACGCTGAAAATATAATCCGAAACCACCTCAGTGATACGGCGGTACTGCTCGGTCACTACGCGCAGAAGATCTTCGGTCTGCCTGCTTTTTTGTTCGAGGTCTGCAACGACCACGCGCAAGTAAGCCATCTCGTACGATATTTCATCTGTTGTCTTTTCAGCGTCGTTCATGTGACCTCATCCTCAGAGGGCGCAGCCGGCACGCGCTCCGCATTATGCAAATCAGTTGTCTTTAATTATAGCAGACAACTCTGCATCGTGGATAAAACCGCCGCTTGCCCGCATTTCCAGGTCCCTGACGCGATTGATTTTGATGCTATTGTGCCGTATTATATTGTAATATTAAAGCGGTCGGGGATAGGCCCTCACAGCAGAGACCGATCAGAAGGAGATGCAATGTTAAAGGCAAAGGACATAATGACAACGGATGTAATAGCGGTCAGCACCTCTACGACGGTCGAAGAGCTTGCCCGGATACTGGTGGAGCGCAGGATCAGCGGCGCTCCTGTTATCGACGATCAGGGCGGTCTAATCGGAATCGTGACGGAAAACGACCTTATACGGAAGAACAAGAAATTTCATATCCCCACCATCGTGAGGCTCTTCGATGCCTATATCATGCTCGAGAGCAACAGCAGGATCGAACAGGAGATCAAAGAGATGGCCGCAGTTACGGTCAATGACATTTACCGGAAAGGTGTAGTTACTATCAGCGAAGATACACCTGTTGATGAAATTGCTACGATCATGTCCGAAAAGGCTGTTCACCTTATCCCGGTTACCGACGGCAAGAAGATCAAGGGTATTGTAGGCAAGATCGATATCATCAAGGGGCTGAGCCTCGGGACCGCATAAATCCCAGGCATGCCGGCGCCGGTTAGCAGCATCCAATGAACCAACAAATCGTTACCCGCTCAGCTGAAGAGACAGAGCGTCTCGGCTATAGTATTGGGGCCCTGCTGAAGAAAAAGGGCCTTGCTGCAACGGTATGCCTCTACGGTGACCTCGGCGCAGGTAAAACCACCTTTGTCAAAGGGTTTGCATCGGCTTTCGGTATTCCGGGCAGGGAGGTCGGCAGCGCCAGTTTTGTCATCGTGGCCGAGTATGAGACAGCACCTCCTTTTTACCACATCGATCTATACCGTCTTGGCGACGAGCCATGCACAGAAGATATCGGCATTTGGGAATACATCGAGTCGGGCGGCATTGTGGTGATCGAGTGGGCAGAGAAGCTGGGCGAAATGCCGGAAGGCGCTCTTTCGGTTACTTTCCAGCATCAACACGAAGATACGCGTGAGATTGTCATCGAGGGAATCGATCATGATGAATTGCATGCTTTGATGGGAGATATCGGGAAATTATGAAGAAGATCGGCATTATCTGCAAAGCCGGCAGGACTGAACCTATAGAGCTTGTAAAACTGCTCATTCCCTGGCTGAAGGAGAGACAGTACGAGGTTGCTCTCGAACCAGGAGTGGCGGTGGCTCTGGGGCTGAAGGGTGTTGAGAGGGAAGAGATCACGGAAATGGTGGGAATGATGATCGTGCTGGGAGGCGACGGCACCATGCTGAGCGTCGCCCGGCTTATCGATGGAAGGGATGTTCCGATACTCGGGGTCAACCTTGGTGGTTTGGGATTCATAACGGAGATAAACAAGGACGAGATTTTCGGCGCCCTCAATCAGGTCCTTGAAGGGAAGTGCCCGATTGAGGAACGCATGATGCTCAATATACGGGTGTTTCGCGAGTCCGTGGAAGTGGGCAGCTTCACGGCATTGAACGATGCCGTCATAAATAAAGGCGCCATGGCCAGGATCATCGAGATGGAGACCTTCGTCAATGCCTCCTACGTGACAACCTACAGGGCAGACGGCCTGATCATCTCGACGCCGACGGGCTCTACTGCGTACAACCTTGCGGCAGGCGGACCCATCCTCTATCCTACGCTGAGCAGCATTGTAGTGGCGCCCATTTGCCCGCACGTGCTGACGAACCGGCCAGTTGTGCTGCCCGATAACAGCGATATCAGGATTGCCCTGAAGACGGAGACAGAGAGCGTTTACCTTACAGTCGACGGCCAGGTCGGAATACCCCTTCACCAGGGCGATGTAATCGAGGTTAACAAATCTGACAATACCACGAAGATATTTACTCCGTGCGGACACGACTATTTCAATCTCCTCAGGACCAAACTCAAGTGGGGGGAAAGATGATTAAGATATACAAATCTCATGATATTTTTTTGCAACAGCAAAGCCGTCATTCCCGCGAAGGCGGGAATCCAATTTGAAGAATGGATGCCCGATTAAGAATCTCGGCATGACGAATACAACGAGAGAGTCTGCGCAGCATTATTAACGGAGTGACATGAATACTGAATTAAAAAAAGGGATTTGCGATGTGCTCGAATATTTCAAGGCGATGGGCTTCGAGCGCGTGCCCGTCTCGTTCGATAGAATTACGGTGACGACGGCGTCGCCGGCAGCGATGGATACCGTATCATCCCCTTCGCCTGTTCCCCGCGTTCAGGACCAGGACAAAACAGCTTCGCTGCGGGCGCTGCGGGAGGAGATTGGCGATTGCACGAGATGTTCACTATCGCGTGAGAGGACAAATATAGTCTTCGGCGAGGGCAATCCCGATGCGCGGATCATGTTCATCGGAGAGGCTCCGGGCAGGGAGGAAGACATTCAGGCAAGACCCTTTGTGGGCGACGCCGGACAACTCCTGACGAAACTTATCGAAAAAATGGGCGAAAGGATGGGCTTCAAGCGCGAGGATGTATATATCGCCAACATCGTTAAGTGCAGGCCGCCGATGAACCGGGACCCCCATGAAGATGAAAGTCGCACCTGCTCTCCCTTTCTCGTCAGGCAGATCGAGATAATATCGCCGGTCGTGATCGTATCACTCGGCAGGATATCGACTTTCTATTTGTCCGGCAGGAGCGGACCGATTACCTCTTTTTCGATAACAAAAGAGCGTGGTAAATTCTTCGAATACAGAGTGGCTGACAGGTCCATACCGGTAATGCCGACCTTCCATCCGGCCTATCTTATGCGGAACCCGAAGGACAAGTGGCTTACCTGGGAAGATGCGCAGGCGGTTCTCAGGAAGCTGGAGGAAAAGACATAATGAAAGCCCTCTGGGCGCCCTGGCGCATGGAATATATCCTCGGTGGAAAAGAGAAATATTGCATCTTCTGTGTGAAGCCGCAGGAAAAGAACGACAGGGACAACCTGATCCTCTACCGGGATAAAAATGTCTTTGTCATGATGAACAAGTATCCATACAATAACGGCCACCTGATGGTCCTTCCCTATTTTCATGCATCATCCTTCGAGGGCCTGGACGCCGATACTCTTGGGGACCTCATGCAGACAACTAAATATTGTGTCGATTGCCTCACTGCCGCCTTTCACCCCGAGGGCTTCAATATCGGGATCAATATCGGGAAGGCTGCCGGCGCGGGCATCGAGGAGCATCTGCACGTTCATATAGTGCCGCGGTGGGGCGGGGATTCCAACTTCATGGCTGTGACCGGCGAGGTCAGGATAATCCCCGAGCATATATTGGAAACCTACGACAAACTCTACCCGATCTTCAACAAGCACTAGGAAACGCTTTCTGCAGATGCTGCCCGAACCTCTAAAAAACGCCTTTCTGCGTTCGCTGAAGCCGACTTTCAAAGTCTCGCTGGTGATGCTCAAGGTCTTCATTCCGCTGTCGCT
>JBGOVD010000003.1:0-18486 GCA_041477935.1 Dissulfurispiraceae bacterium
CCCTGCAAATATTGCACTAGTTGCGATGCAATATTTGCATTAATCACAAAGCTAAATCCGGCTGGGCGGGTATGAAAAGCCACCTCCCCTATCCCCTCCTTATCAAGGAGGGGATAAAGGGGTGGTTATCCTTCGGGGCATCCCGCCCAGCCGGATTTAGCTTTGTGATTAATGCAAATATTGCATCGCAACTAGTGCAATATTTGCAGGGGAGTGCAGGGCATTTATAAAAATAACGTGATAAATCAAATTGGTTTGCGCTGGCACGCTGATTGCTCTCTCAAGGTCAAGAAGTCATTGACATTGAGAGGAGGTGATTACAATGAAGAAGAAAGGTCTTATCGCAAGCCTGATTGTTGCACTGGTGGCGGTTGGCGTCACGGCGGCCTTTGCATTTGGGCCGGGGTACGGCATGGGCATGGGGGCAGGTAATGGGACATGTCCTATGGCCGGTGGAACGGTTACGCCCGAGCAGTCTCAGAAGTTTGCCAAGTTCCAGGGGGACGTCCTGCCTCTGAAGCAGAAGATGCTTCAGCTGAGGACTGAGCTGATGACCCTGCGCGCACAAACACCGACTGACTGGAATGCCATTTCGGCCAAGCAGAAGGAGATGGTCGATGTAAGGACCGAGATCCAGAAGCGGGCAGCCGACAGCGGCCTTACGGGAGCCGGGTGCGGACAGTGCGGCTACGGACAGGGACGTATGGGCATGGGTGCAGGAATGGGCATGGGCAGGATGGGAAGATAGTTTGTAATAACCCAGCGGTGGATACCCACTTAACCCCCCCCTCCCCTCCTTGCTAAGGAGGGGAGGGGGGGGCCCATTCGGCTAATTGTAAATAAAAAATTGATAATGGTCTTAGTGATAAAATAAAGTATGAACGCTAACTTGAAAAAAACCTCGTTTGCTATCGTTTTTTTAGTCCTGCTCTTTACCAACTCCTATGCTGATAATGAAGTTACAGAAGGTTACGATGAAAATACCGAGATCACCATAAGGGGAAAGTTGAAAGAGGCCGGGCGGGAGATGAGAGGTCCGGTCATTGTCCTGCTGCAGTCTGGCAGCAGGGATTATAGGGTCGTTACCGCTCCCCCATGGTATCTTGCCCAGGAGGGCATCGAACTCAAGACCGGGACATCGTACGAAGTGACAGGCTCGAAAATTTTCGCGCGTGACGGCAATATTTATATTGTCGCTAGTCGGATAAAGGACTTCTCTACCGGGAAGATAATACAGCTCAGGGATTCATCCTGCAAGCCCCTCTGGCGTGGAAGAGGAACGAGGAAAGGCATGAATTAATGGCCGGCGGCCCGCTGCGGTTGCTAAAGGGACCCGGTTCTGATATTCTTTTAGTAAATTCATTTTCAAGGAGCTCCGGTCCTCGTGCTGAAACTGAGAGAAGGAATTGTCGAACTATACAAGAAGGTGGCCTCTGCCATTCCGAGTGACGTCGAAGAAGCCCTGAAAAAGGCTTTCGAGGTTGAGACTGCTCCCCATATCAGGGAATCCCTGCGTAAACTCCTAAGGGAGATTTCATCGTCCCGTACGGCTGCACGGCCGCTTTGTCTGGACACCGGCATTCCGTTCTTTTTTGTATGGGTACCCCGTGGGCTGAGTCAGCAGCATGTCCGCGAAGTCATTGTGGAGGCGACAAGGATAGCGACTAAAAAGGTACCCCTGAGCCCCAACGCGGTCGACGTGCTCACGGGCGTCAACAGTGGTGACAATACGGGTCTTTATTTCCCGCTTATTCATATTGAAGAGACTGACAAGAATTCGCTTACCATCGACCTGGTGCTCCAGGGCTCGGAATGTGAGAACCTCGGCAGCATCTACAAACTCCCGACTTCTTTCATTGGGGATAGCTGCGAGATAGCAGCCGGGCGCAATTTCGAGGGCGTAAAGCGCTGCGTTCTGGATGCAGTTGCGAAGGCGAAGGGAAGAGGCTGTCCGCCTTACGTTCTCGGAATCGCCATCGGAGGTGCACGGGACCAGGTGGCCTATCTCTCCAGGCGCCAGTTGTGCGGCAGGATCAATATACCGAATCCTGATGAGCGACTCTCGGCACTTGAAACTGAGATCATGCGGGAAGTGAACGAATTCGGCAGGACGTCGGAAGGTCTATCCAGGAATGTCACTGCTCTCGGTGTGCGTGTTGCAGCGGCGCACCGCCATCCTCAGACTTATTTTGTAGACATTTCCTTTTCATGCTGGGCGAACCGGAAAGGCCGCCTCATCTGGTAGGAAACGAAGCTGCATTCAAACTCCGGCTGAAACGTTAATTCCGACGTCCCGACAAGAACGCCTTAGTCGCCCCGATTCTGCCGGCTTGCAATTATTTTGAATGCACCTTCGCAGTTCAAATATTTAAGGCTATTTAACTACGAGCACCGGGCATTTCGAATAATCCACTACCTTGGATGATACGCTCCCGAGCAGGAATTTCTTGGTCCCGTGACGACCGTGCGATCCCGTTATGATGAGGTCCACCTTCATCTTCTGGGCTGTCTCAAGGATCTTTTCCGCAGGGTCTCCCTGCCTGATCACAGTCTTTACATCTATGGATTTGCCGGAGAGCGACTTCCTGATCTTTTCCATTGAATCGGTTGTCTCACGGGTAAGCGAATCAGAAATCCGGTTGCGGTCGACGTCGGCAAGTTCAGTCAGATAGAGCTCGGGCACGACGGCGAGGATGGTGAGTGACGCGTTGAAGTTGGTGGTGAGTTCGATAGCTTTTTTTAACGCCTTGTCGGACGATTTGGAACCGTCATGGGCAACCAGAATTTTTTGCATGCTTTTTCCTCCTTAAGATGACGCTGTATGTCACAAGCGGGCACTTAGTGTTTTATGACCCGCCAGGGGTACGTTTATAGCGCAGACACACCGGCAGGTTATTTTACCATATCCCGACGCGCCTTGACAAAAAGGCGGACCGGTGTTCCTTTAAAAGAATAGCGTGTTCTCAATGCTTTTTCAATATAGGCGATTTGTTGTGGCTTGACGCCGGCAGGGAAATTGACGAAGATCCTGAAGGTAGGCGGCTCGATGCCTGTCTGTGTGATGTAGTAAAACTTCAACTCCTTGCCGCGATAAAGCGGAAAAGGCTTGCGTACGAGCGTCTTCAGGAGAAACTCATTCAATTCGTGGGTCTTAATCTTCTTCCGGCGCTCCGCTATTATCTCGTTGATGATAGGAAAGATGTTCGTGATCCTTGTCTTCTCGAGGCCCGAGGCAGTCAGCCACGGAACATACTCCATGAACCAGAGCTTTCGTTTGATCTCCTCACCCAGGCGTTTGTATTCGGCCTCAGGGTTTTCGATCAGGTCCCATTTGTTGAAGAAAAGGAGCAGCCCTTTGCCCAATTCCTCAGCCATGCCGGCGATCTTCTGCTCCTGGTCACCGATGCCCTGAGAGGCGTCGACTACGACCACAACCACGTCAGCCCGCTCGATGCTCCTCATCGTCCGCATTACCGAAAGCCCTTCGACCGAATATTCACGCTGCTTCTTCCTGATCCCGGCAGTATCTATGAAGAGAAACTTCTCGCCGTAATAGGTGCAGACCGAATCGATAGAGTCCCGTGTCGTACCCGGAACCGTGCTTACGATGAGCCGTTTCTTCCCGAGAAAAGCGTTGATGAGAGTGGATTTGCCAACATTGGGTTTTCCGATGACGGCGACCTTCGGCAGGGTCTGGAGTGCCGGATCCGAAACCTCTTCGGAGGGAGGGAGTTCGGCTACGATTTTCTCCATGAGTTCCTCGAAGCCGAGCCCGCTGACCGCAGAAACCGGGTAAATGTCCCCGGCGCCGATAGTGTAGAAGTCGATTACATTGGCTTCCCTTGACGGCACATCGATCTTGTTCACTACCCAGAAGACCTTTTTCCCCGATGCCCTGAGCAGGTCTGCCATTTCGCGGTCAGAAGGTATGAGCCCTTCCTTTCCATCCAGCAGGTGAATTATCAGATCCGATTCCTCGATGGCGAAAAGCGCCTGTTCGCGAACCTGTCCGGCAATCTCCTTCTCTTCATGCGGCAGTCCTTCCGGGTAGAACCCGCCGGTATCGATCACGGTAAAATTACTGCCCTCCCACTCGACAAAGCCGTAATTCCTGTCACGGGTGACGCCGGGTGTCTCTTCGGTGATCGCGAAAGGCCTGCGTTCCCGCGCCTTCCTGACCATACGATTGAAGAGTGACGATTTCCCGACGTTGGGCCGTCCTATTATTGCAACTATTGCGCTCATTGTTTTATCCTGCTTTCCGAGATCCCGTAAGACTTGATCTTCTTGTGGAGATTACTGCGTTCTACCGCGATGGCGTCGGCGGTTTTCGATACATTCCAGTCGTTTTCCTGGAGCTTTCGATAAATGAACTCTTTCTCGAGCGCGTCGCGCGCTTCCTTTAGTGTAGCATACGAACAATAATCATTCTCCCTGACGGTCAATCCCGGACCGAGCATGCCCAATGCCGATATGTCCGAGGCAGCAATGTAGGGAGAAGGCACCATGATCATGAGTCTTTCGATAGCATTTCTCAGCTCACGTATATTGCCGGGCCAGTTATAAGACTGAAAGAGGCGAATCACGTCGGGGTCAAGTTCCTTGGGCCGGATACCGCTTTCGGATGCGAAAAGCTCAACAAAGTATTTTGCGAGCTGCGGGATGTCGTCCTTTCTCTCACGCAGCGGCGGCACAACCACGGGGATGACATTTAGACGGAAGAAAAGGTCATCCCTGAACCCGCCCTTCTTTACCTCTTCTTCGAGGGCCTTGTTGGTAGCAGCGATGATCCTGACATCAACCTTGATGTTCTTGCCCCCGCCGACTCTCTGAAATACCTGTGTTTCGAGGACCCTCAACACCTTGGCCTGGGTCTGGAGGGTCATGTCGCCGATCTCGTCGAGAAAGAGAGATCCTTCATGGGCAAGTTCGAATTTGCCGATCTTGCGTTCTGACGCCCCGGTGAAGGAACCTTTTTCATGGCCGAAAAGTTCGCTCTCTATAAGTTCCTGCGGTATGGCCGCGCAGTTGACTTCGACAAAGGGGCCGTTCGAACGGGGACCCTTCTCATGGAGCAGTCGCGCAACAAGCTCTTTACCGGTCCCGCTTTCTCCCAGGATGAGCACGCGTGAGCTGCTTTGAGATGCCATCTCGATCTGCTGCTTGAGCGAGCGCATCTTTTCGGAGTCGCCCACGAGTTTCCATTTCCTGCCCAGATCGGCCTTGAGGGTTCTGTTTTCGAGCTCGAGTTTCCTGCGCTCAAGTGCCCTTTGCGCAACAAGTAATACCTTGTCCAGAGAGAGCGGTTTTTCAAGGAAGTCATATGCGCCGAGCCGGGTCGCCCTGATCGCAAGCTCTATATTGCCGTGCCCCGATATGATGACTACGGGGATGTCCCTCTCCATCTCGTTGATCTTCGACAAGGCCTCGATGCCGTCCATTTCCGGTAGCCAGACGTCGAGGAAGATGATGTCCGGCACTCTCTCTTTCAGCAGCGAGAGGGCGGCTTCAGCTGTGGGAGATGAGAGCACCTCGTATCCCTCGTCCTCGAATATTCCGGTCAGGCTCTCCCTGATACCTTCTTCGTCGTCGACGAGCAAAACTGTTTTCTTTGACATGCTATGTCTCCTTACCTATGCGCCTATGGGGATTTCCATGGTGAAGATGCTCCCCTTCGGATGATTGTCCCTCGCAATAATGCGTCCGCCGTGATCTGAAGCGATTTTGCTCGCAATGGCCAATCCGAGCCCCGTTCCTCCCTTGCGTTTGGAGAAATAGGGCAGAAAGAGTTTTTCCTTTTCGTCGTCCGGTATCCCCGGACCGGTATCGGCGATATCGACAAAGACCAGGTGATCGCTGTTTCGGACCGAGATAGTGATTTCACCGGCCTGCTTCATCGCCTCGATGGCATTGTCTATGATATTGATCAATGCCCGCTTGATCTGCTCGCTGTCGATGCTCATTTTCGGGATAGTACCTTCGATTGAAACGTTCAGCCTGATCTCCCGGTATCCCTTGTAGAGTCCTGCTACTGAATCGACCAGGTCGGACAGATCGGCCTGGGACTTGGTTATATCGGGCATCTTGCCGTATTTCGAAAAGATGTCTACGAGTCTCCTGAGGCCTTCAACCTCCGTGATTATTGTCTTGGTCGACTTCTCGAATACTGCACCGAAGTCTTCATCCTTGTTCTGCCATTTCTTGATCAGCCGCTCGGTGGAAAGCTTTATCGGCGTGAGAGGGTTCTTGATCTCGTGGGTTATCCTGCGCGCCACTTCCTGCCAGGCCTCGACCTTTTGGGCCTTGATAACATCGGTCAGGTCGTCGAAGACTACGAGCATGCCCAGGGCAGCAGATGAATACGATTCACGGATGCCGGAAATGGTGACTCTTACGGTAAGGGGCCTTCCCTCAAGACTTACCTTGACTTCCCTCGTAACTTCCCTCACCTCTTTGCCCTCTATGTCGCGTATCATCTGAAGAAGATCGTTGGAATGGAGCTCCGCGATAAGCTTCCGGTAATCTGTGCCGACAACCCTGTCTTCCTTGAGATCGAGTATCGCACAGGCAGCCCTGTTTATGGTCACTATCCTGCCGCTTGTTTCGAGAAAAATGACGCCTGAAGTTATGTTCTGGAGGATGTTTTCGAGGTAGAGCCTTCTCCTGTCCGATACCTGATATGCCTCTTCGAGGGAGATCTTGTTGCCCTTGAGCTGCGCGACCATCTGGTTGAACGAATCGACCAGGAGGCCGATCTCGTCCTTGCTGGTGACCTGGACCTTGACATCGAGGTCCCCGGAGGCGACCTTCGATGTAGCCATAGCGAGGTTTTGTATTGGGGTTGTAATGTCCCTCGATATCTTGAGAGATATCCACAAACTGCTGAAGACCATGATAAGTGTGAGAAACCCGAGTGTGAGAACATATGTGAGCTTCAATGGTTCCTGCAATTCTCCGAGCTTCAGGTACTCTTCATGAAGGAACCTCAGTTTTTCGGATTTGGCGGCTATTGATGGCGGGATAGACAGCTCAGCAATGACGACTCCCGATCCGCCCTTGAAGGGAACCACGGCCCGCACGGTATCGCCTTCCGGCATGGATATTACCTCCGTCCCTTCCTTGCCTGTAAAGGCTTCTTTGACGACGTCGGTTGCATCCGAAGGCATGGCATTAAGTCTCTTTATCGACAGCCCCGGAGCAGATACAATTGCCCCGTCCGATGCATGGCGCGCAGCGAGCAGTGTCCTTTCCCTTGCCAGGTCGTAAAAGGACCGGGCAAGTTCAACGGACCTGTCTATAGGCTCACGAAGTTGGGGGGAAAAAAGACGATTGAAATAGTCGGTCGCCAGGCCGCTTGCTGCCAGAAACAGAAACAGAGAGGGAATCAGTATAAGGGTCATGAAGATCGCGACCAGCTTTGTCCGGAATTTGTAGCCCGGAACCTTCAGGTGCATATCGATAAAGAGCCGGTAAAGATTTTTTCCCACGAAGAATATGAGCGTCATGAGTGCAGCTATATTGACGGTAAGAAGTCCGGTGAGCATGATGCGGGTAGTCACATCCAGGCTCGGCAGCTTGATGAAGTGAATCTGTACCGCTGTTATCAGAACGACACCCAGGATCAAAGCAACGGTAATGACGAGCGGTCTGAGGATATTCATCGGCTTGCCTGGGCAGCCGGGACATGGAATAGATTAGAATCCCTGGATACGCTGAATTCCTTGCTGGGGGTAAAGAAGAGCAGATAACCGATGACCGGGGGCAGCTTCTTCAGGTTGGATTCCGACGTCACCTTGACGTAATACTCGTCCGGCTCCAATGCCTTTACGTTTGTCAGCTTGAGTTCGGAGATATCCCTCGCCCATGCGATCATTGAATCGAGGTCCTTGAATCTCTTTATCGTTCTAATGTTCCCTTCGGTGCTGGATCCGATATATTCGCGCTTGATAGGATCGCTCTGCAGAACGCGAACAATCTTCCTGCCGAGAACGAACTCATCCGGCCAGACCGTCCAGTGCCTGAAGAGATCGACATAGAAAACCAGCTCCTTCGAAAGCCCGTTGCCCAGATCGTCGATGAGCTTTTGATCAGGCTGAAGGGCTGCGGTCACGATTATTTCATTGTTGACCTGCTTTACCTCCATAGGTGTAATTTCGGAAGCGAGTCCTGATTCAGGGGCAGGAAGTATGAATGCAACGACAGTCAGGACGAGCAGCAGCACGGCAGGCCGCGCCCATGGCCGAATAAAATTCGGGATGGAATTCAGTCTTGCCTCTTGCGTCGTCTTCACAATTATGTGTATTACCCCTTGACATAAAAGAATAAATTAATCTTCATTATACCATAGCGCAGGGTGAGGGAATTCTCCGGCGATATGGTTATTATTTAAGAACAAGTGAGAAAAGAGGAGGAGATCATGGAAATCAAGGCAGTCAGAATAGAGATTCCCGAAGGTTGCAAGTCATTCTTGGCCGGACACACTTTATCAAGACAGCAGAAGCCCTTTAGGAACATGGAAATGGTATTATAGGTGTCGTCGACTGGTATCCCCGGAAGGGTGTCGAGGGCGACGAGGACAGAATTATGAAGGAGGAACTATGCTGCCCAATCTGAAGTACGACGACAAGGGATTGATCCCGGCCATAATACAGGATGTCGACAACGGCGACGTTCTTATGATGGCCTATATGAACGAGACATCACTGAAGCAGACCGTGGAGACCGGCTTTACTCACTTCTGGTCCAGGTCGCGGCAGAAGTACTGGAAAAAAGGCGAGACATCAGGTGCAGTCCAGGAAGTAAAGGAGTTGCTTTTCGACTGCGATGCCGACACACTGCTCGTAAAGGTGAAACAGCACGGCGCCGGTGCCTGCCACACCGGCAACCGGACCTGCTTTTATACTAAGATACAAATGTAGGGGCGCAGCCGCCTCAGGCGGATATTGCGCCCTCACGGGGAGGGCCTATGAAAGATTGTATTTTTTGCAGGATTGCTGAGAAAAAGATACCGTCAAAGATCGTATTCGAGGACGAATCCGTTTTCGCTTTCGAAGATACCAGCCCTCAGGCCCCCGTGCATATCCTTCTTATCCCCAAGAAACATATAGCAACGCTTCTGGACGTTGCTGATGAGGATTTGGCTCTTTTCGGGCATATGGTGAAAGTGGCGAATAAGATTGCTCGCGATAAGGGTATTGCCGAAAGGGGTTTCAGGATCGTAACCAACTGCAATCCCGAGAGCGGCCAGTCCGTATATCATATCCATTTGCATGTACTCGGCGGCAGACAGATGCATTGGCCTCCGGGATAAAACGGAGCGCAGAGCGCGGAAGAGCAGCAGTAACAGGTTGTCGACTTCCGATCTTCCGCCCTTCCGAGCTTGATTTATGTCCGAAAATAAAACACTTCAGATCATAGACAAGAAAACCGTCTGGGAAGGCAGATTTATCCGGATGCTCCTGCTCGAATATAGCGACGACAAGGGGAATGTCCGGAGGTGGGAGGCTGTCGAACGAGTCAATTGTAACGGTATCGTGGCTGTCATCCCCATAACGAAGGAGGGAGAAGTCCTGATGATCCGCCAGTTCCGGCCCGCGCTGAACAGTTACGTCATTGAGTTCCCGGCAGGGTTGAACGATAAGGGCGAGACCCTTGTCGATGCTGCACGGCGTGAATTGATCGAGGAGACAGGGTATACGAGCGAGACTTTCGAATTGCTGGCCGAAGGTCCGGTGTCATCGGGTCTCTCTAACGAAGTGCTTTCCGTGTATCTGGCAAGGGAAGCGACGCAGGCGTCTCTTTCGCTCAGGGAAAGCCATCCTATCGAAGAGACCGAGGACATAGCAGTCATCCGCACTTCGCTGATGTCTGCCTATGATACAATCGAGGAATTCCGGGGGAGAGGGGATGCCGTAGACCTCAAGATTTACGGGTTTATCGAACTCGCCCGCAACAGAATGAATAAGCTGTAAGCGCGAATTCTGAAAAGAGCTTCCAGGGCGGCCATCCTCATTAAGCGGAGGCCGCCCTTCATTTCAGCGACTACTCCATCTTTATCGCTTCAGTGGGACAGACGTTCATAGCCTCTTCACAATCACAGGTGTTGCATTTGTCGGGGCCGATTACCCAGGCCTTATCGTCCCGCAATTCGAAAACTTCGGGACAGAGTTCGACACATGAACCGCAGCCTATGCAGAGATCAAAATCAACAGTCGGTGTAGCCATAAAACCTCCTCTGGTTTGCGTAATAGGTACAATATAACAGATATCCGGGCATCGTTCAAATTGAATGCTGCCCATAGGCATATAATATACGTATTGATTTTACATACAATTTAGGATAAGTTATAAAAGCCGACAAGTTGGTGGACTCATGGGGGAGTTGATGGATATAAAAGAGTTTGTAACACAGAAGGCAATCGAGGCCAAGGCAGGGGCGAGGAGTCTCGCGAAGGCTTCGTCGGAACATAAAAACAGGGTGCTGATCAGGATGGCCGAAGCATTGAAAGAACGGTCTGCCGATCTTATTGCGGAGAATAAGAAGGACATTGAATTCGCCGAGAAAAAAGGCCTTTCAAAGGCGCTGATCGACAGGCTGACTATCACTGAAAAGAGGGTTATGGAAATGGCCTGCGGGCTCGAAGAGGTGGCCCAGTTGCCCGACCCGGTGGGAGAGATCGTTCGGATGGTCAGGAGGCCGAACGGCATGGAGGTGGGCAGGATGAAGGTGCCCATTGGCGTTATCGGCATCATTTATGAGTCCCGCCCCAACGTGACTGCCGACGCGACCAGTTTATGCCTTAAGGCGGGTAATGCCGTTATACTCAGAGGCGGCTCGGAGGCTATCAATTCGAACAAAATAATAGTCAGTATCATGAGGGAGGCAGCGAAGAAGGAAGGTCTTCACGAGGGCGTAATCACCTTCATCGACATCCCCGACCGTGATGCGATCATGGAACTGCTGAAACTTGAAGGCATTGTCGACCTTGTGATTCCGCGTGGCGGCGAAGGGCTTATAAGGACAGTCACTGAAAATTCGAGGATCCCGGTGCTCAAGCACTACAAAGGCGTCTGCCACGTATTTGTCGATCGTGATGCAGATCTCGGCATGGCCTCGGACATCTGCTTTAATGCCAAGGTCCAGAGACCCGGCACATGCAATGCCATGGAGACAATGCTAGTGGATGAAGCCATATCGGAAAAGTTTCTTCCCGGCATGATAAGACGGTTCAAAGATGCCGGGGTTGTGCTTCACGGATGCGCGAAGACGAGGGAGATCGCCCCGGACATCAAAGAGGTTACGGAAGAGGATTTCCGGAAGGAATACCTCGATCTCATTCTCAATATCAAGGTCGTAAAGGACATAGACGAGGCCATGGACCACATCGCTGCCTACGGTTCGGCCCATTCCGATGCAATCGTCACAAAAGACTACGACAAGGCTACGAGGTTTTTAAGAGAGGTAGATTCTGCCGCTGTCCTTGTAAACGCCTCGACTCGCCTTAATGACGGCTATCAGTTCGGTCTCGGCGCCGAGATCGGCATCTCGACCGACAAGATACATGCCCGAGGTCCCATGGGACTCGAAGAGCTTACCTGTACCAAGTTTGTCGTATTCGGCCATGGCCAAATTAGGGAATAAACGAGAGAATAAAAAGGAAATTTAAAAAAGGAGGATTACTGCGATGCCGGAGAAGCTTAGCCATGAGGAGTTCATCAAGAAGGCCATTGTTAGTCTCAGGAAAGAGGGATTCAAGGGGATACATACAGTCTATGCTGGTTTCAATGAGGCATTCAAGAAATACTATGACGGTGAGGACCCGATAAAGGTGACGACCGAGCTTGCCGCTGCTGGTAAGATCGTCATCAGGCCGGTGAAGGGCGGTGTTATGCTCTATCTTCCCGAGGATGCTCCTGCATCAAAGAGCCGGGGTGAAGACGCACTAGGAAAGATGGGGCTCTAATCGCGGACGTCTTCTCGCAGAAAAAATAGTCATCTGCAGGGCAATCCGCGCTCTATTGTCGGAGCAAATTACGTGCGCGGTCCGCTGGCCTTGAGACAACGCTGAGAGACCGCAGGGAAAGGCAATGAGGCTTGGAATATTCGGTGGGACGTTCAATCCCATCCACTTCGGACATCTGCGCGCTGCTGAAGAGGTCAGGCAGGTTTTGGGCCTCGACAAGATCATATTCATGCCTTCGGGTAACCCGCCCCTGAAGTCAGCCGAACTTGCAGAGGCGTATCACCGGCATTCGATGACGCGTCTTGCCGCCGAATCGAATGTGGACTTTCTGGTGTCCGATCTTGAGATGAGGCAGGACGAAAAGTCATATACGGTCACTACGGTTGATAGGTTGCATCATATACATCCCGACGACGAGCTTTTCTTGATTCTCGGACTCGACGCCTTTCTGGACCTGCCTGACTGGAAGGACCCGCGGAGACTCGTCTCTTCGATAAAGTTTGTGGTTGTGACCAGGCCCGGCACAGACGAAAAACAGCTGGCTGAGTCTCCTTTTGTAGAAGCATGCCGGCCGTCCGGCAAACTCGGATTGAGCTCCCTGATTCTTAAGGGAGGAAGAGAGTCCTGCGTTGTCAGGATCAGCGCCTTCGATATCTCATCGACAATGATCAGGCGCCTCGTCAGAGAAGGTAAAAGCATCAGATACCTGCTGCCCGAGACCGTTGAACAATACATTCAATCTCAGCATTTATACTCCGAATAGATATGATATCCCTTGAAGCACTGATCAATAACCTGGATGAGGTGGTCTGTCTTTTCGATTGCGAGGGGAGGCTTGCCTTCATCAACAAGGTTGGTGAGGAATTTTTCGGACGGAACTTCAGGGAAATAAGGAACAGGCCTCTCGAAGCCCTCTTTTCCGGGAGCGATGATATCGAGATGCTCTTTCAGAAGACGCTAAGCGAGGGAAGGCTCTACAATTGCAAGGAGATGGAAATCGACATCGGCAGGGTCGCGAATGTTGATATCCATCTGGCGCCATTCTATTCGGCTGACAGCCTCGATGGGGCGATCCTCTGCATACGCGAGAACCTTTCCCTGACTGAGAGGGAAGATTATCAGTTCGATCACCTGCTCTATCTTCTCGGTTCCCTGGCACATGAGATAAAAAATCCTCTGAGCGGGATAAAAGGGGCCGCGCAGATACTGAAGACCGCTCCCGATAATGCAGAGGCGGGAGAGTGTGTCAGTCTTATCCTGAAAGAAGCTGACCGGTTGAATGCAGTTCTCCAGGGATATCTGACCATGACGAGGCTGCCCCGATTCCATCAGCTCAATGTCCATGAGGTCATCGAGCACGCACTCAGAGTCATGGATCCGGTTGTCAGAGAGGGCGCAGTTGCGGTCGGGAAGTCTTATGACCCCAGCTTGCCATATATATCGGGCGATGAAGGCAAGCTGCTGCAGGTCTTTATCAACCTCATCAAGAACGCCCTTGAGGCGATTGAGCCTATGAGGGGAGACCGGACTCTCAGTATCTCGACACGACCGTCGAACGAATATGTGTTAATATACGACAGCGCCGGCCCGGTCAAGAGCAAGAAAAGGACAAAAAAGAGGCGATGGGTTGTCGTGAATTTCCAGGATTCCGGTATCGGCCTCAGCAGAGACGAAATCGGCAGGATATTCCTGCCGCTCTATACGAAGAAGGAAAAAGGCAGCGGCCTTGGGCTTGCCCTTTCGAAGAAGATAATCAAGGACCACGGCGGTATCATCAAAGTGAAGAGCACCATTGGAGAGGGATCGATCTTTAGTGTCTACCTGCCGCTCCCCGCAACAAGTGCGTAAAAGGGACAATCGGTAACAAGGCAAATGGATAAAAGGATTCTTGTAATTGACGACGACGAAGGCGTTGCCTGGGTCATAAGGAAAACGCTGGAACCGCTCGGCCATGAAGTTGTCGTAAAAACGACTATCAAGGCCGGCCTGAAGGCCCTCGACAAATTCAGCCTGATACTTCTTGATCTCGTTTTGCCCGACGGCAACGGGATCGAAGCCCTTCAGGAGATCAGGGTGTTCAACCCCAATGCCCTCGTTATTATAGTAACAGCTCACGGAAGGATGGAGAGCGCCGTCGAAGCGATGAAGGAGGGGGCTTACGATTACCTTGAGAAGCCCTTCGACATCGACGAACTCAAGATCGTCGTTGAGAAGGCGTTCAGGGACATCTCTATGAGGGAAGAACTCCTGAAGCTGAGACAGACCAAGGAAGAGACGAAGAGTTCCGAGATCGTCGGCAAGAGCAAAGGGATGCTGAAGGTTTTTAAGGAAATAGGCCGTGTCGCCCCCAAGGACGTAACGGTAATGATATCCGGCGAGAGCGGCACCGGCAAGGAACTGGTGGCCCGCGCCGTCCACAACAACAGCAGACGCAAATTCGGATCATTCATCGCTATAAACTTGGCGTCTATTCCCGGCGATCTCCTCGAAGCCGAGCTGTTCGGGTGGGAAAAGGGTGCCTTTACCGGCGCCTCCGAAAAGACTTCCGGAAAGATCCAGGCTGCCGACGGGGGAACGTTATTCCTCGACGAGATTTCGGAACTGAATATAGATCTGCAGGCGAAACTCCTGCGCTTTCTCCAGGAAAAAGAATACAGCCCCTTGGGCAGCAGCAAGATCATCAAGGCGGATGTAAGGATTATAGGTGCGACGAACATGGAGCTCATGTCGTGCGTCAAGAACGGAACATTCAGGGAAGATCTCTACTACAGGTTCAATGTAATCGAGATAAGGATCCCGCCGCTAAGGGACCGCAGGGACGATATCGTCACGCTCGCCCGGCATTTCCTGAAGGAATCTGTAAAGACCTTCGAATTGCCTCCCAAGGACTTTTCGAAGGATGCCGAAAAGGCGCTTGTGGAGTACGACTGGCCGGGGAATGTCAGGGAGCTCGAAAATACGATCAAGCGGACCTCGATCCTGTCGAGGGACAGCGTGATCGAAAGGAGAGATCTCTTCAGCAACGATTACAATTCGTGCTCGGTGAAGGAGTTCCTCGAAGAAAAGCTCACCGGCTTTCTGACAGAAATGAAGAAGCTCGATAAGTCGAATCTCTACGAAACCGTCATCTCCGAGGTCGAAAAGGCGCTATTCAGTATCGTCTTAAACGAGACCGAGGGCAACCAGGTCGGGGCCGCCAAGATCCTCGGGATCAATCGCAATACCCTGAGCAAGAAGATGAAGGAGTACAAGATCATTTGATTTAAAAGCGAAATATATGGTATAAAAACAGCTTGACGGACGCAAAGACAAAGTCAGCGCTTTGAATGTGTGTCCTCCATGCCCTTTCCTTTGTGAAAGGGCTTCATATCCAAGTGGAGGTATTTGATGAATTTCTATGAAACAGTTGTAATCCTCACACCTTCCCTCAGCGAAGAGGAAGCCAAGGCAGTCATCGACAAGATCACCGACCTCATCAAGAATGCAAATGGAGAAGTATTCAAGGCCGAAGTCTGGGGCAAGAGAAGACTCGCCTACGAGATGAACAAGCAGAAGATGGGCAACTATGTTTTCCTTCTTTACAAGACATCTCCCGAAACTATCAAAAAACTCGAAGAACATTTCAAGGTCCTCGATACTGTCCTTAAATTCATGGTCGTCAAACTCGGGGTAAAGCAGATTGCGGCACTTCCCAAGGAGATCAGCGGTTTGCCTGTTGCTCCTGAAGAGGCCCCGGCGGCCGAGATCAAAGAGGGCGCCTGATGTTTAACCGCGTTATCCTCATCGGCAATCTCACCAAGGATCCCGAGGTCAGATATACGCCCGGAGGGACGCCGGTCGCCACGGTCCACATCGCAGTTAACTCCAAGTTCAAGTCCGGCGATGAATGGAAGGAAGAAACCCTGTTCATAGATGCCGTCGTTTTCGGCAAGCAGGCCGAGTCTTGCGGTCAATATCTGAGCAAGGGCAGGAGTGTTCTCGTCGAGGGCCGTCTGCGCGAGAGAAGATGGGAATACGAGGGCCAGAAGAAGAGCAAGATGGAGGTTGTGGCCAACACGGTCAGGTTCCTCTCCAAGAAGGAAGGTCCCTCAAGCAGTTCCGGGCCGGCAGACGTGGGCATGCCTGACGAAATTTCGGATGTCGAGCCTTTTTAAATTTAATACACGAGAGGAGAGAATATAATGCAGCCGAAAAGATTTCAGAGAAGGAAGTTTTGCAGATTCTGCGCCGACAAGATCGCTTTCATCGATTACAAGGATATGAAAATTCTTCGTGGATATATGACCGAGCGCGGGAAGATACTCTCCAGGAAAGTGACCGGAAACTGTTCCGTCCACCAGAGGGAGCTGACCACTGCAGTCAAGAGGGCGAGAAACATAGCTCTGATCCCCTTCATGGAAAGGTAAGATGCGAATTCCGAAGAGCTGGGTCCCAATGCTGGCAAAAAAGATCGCCGACAACCTTGTAAAAAAGGACCTCGTCGAATCTCTTGTGCCGGTTGCGACCCTGATCTCGGAGACGGAAAGGCTCCTCCTCGAAGAGTTGATGGTCGAAGACCGGCTCAACGAGGAGGTCCGCCAGATCCTGAAGAAATTCGAACCCGAGATCGAAAAAGGAAGGCTCGATTATCGCAGGCTCTTCGATATGACCAAGCAGAAAATCGTGAGAGAGAGAAATATCATCTTATGATGCTCTCCGACGACAAGATCAGCCACACAACTCATATGCTGCTCAAGGGACTGCTGGAGAACAAACTGGTTGCCCCTAAGGTTGAAGAAAGCGAAGTGCGGCGAGAGATAAAGAAGATCATCGTTAACGAACTCAAGGTCGGAGAAGATATCGACGAAACTGTGACGAAGAAGCTCCTCTCTTTTTCAAAAAAGCTCGTGGAGGGCAGCCCTGAGTGGGATGTTCTCTACAAGAAATTTTATGAGGAAGAGGCGGTCAAAAAAGGACGGAAGTAGTGTCGTTTGTTTCGGAAGTATCGGATGAAGAAGTAAAACGGGAGCGCAGCGCAGCACGGACCATCCGCCAGAGCACCTGGTGGAAAAGAAAATGCTCTCGTGGCAGCTGCTACTACTGCAACGCTCAAGTACCGCCGAAAGAACTCACCATGGACCACCTCGTCCCTATCATCAGGGGCGGCAAATCGGTCAAAAACAACATCGTTACCGCCTGCAAGGAATGCAACAACAAAAAGAAGTACCTCCTGCCCATCGAATGGGAAGAATACCTTACGAGCCTTTGATCCGCGGAAAGCGTTGACCGCACGCCAAGCCGGGACGCAATGAATTGCACCCCTACATTTGGTCCACCCACTCCCATCCGTATGTAAGAGGTTTTTGGTTATAATGCTTATTGAACTGGATAATGTTTTTTTTGGAGGAACCATGAAACGAATTGCATTGATCGGTCTGGGAACGATGGGAATCGGCATAGCCGCCAATCTGCTTAAGGGTGGATTCGAACTGCATGTTTATAATCGTACGAAGGAGAAGGCTGCGGCGCTTATCGCACAAGGCGCTGTGTGGGCGGAATCGCCTTTTGTGGCGGCTTCGCGAGCAGAGTTGGTCATTGCTGTAGTGGGCGATGATGCAGCGTCAAAGGCTGTCTGGTTCGGACCGGAAGGAGCCTTGGCTGGTTCACAACCCGGCACATATGTCGTCGAATGCAGCACGCTATCACTCGCTTGGGTGCGTGAACTGCACGCGGCCGCGCAGGCGAAGGGATTGAAGTTCGCCGATTGCCCCATGGCCGGCAGCAAACCTGCCGCAGCCGCCGGCACGATTCAGCTCTATGTCGGCGCAGATCCGGAAGACTTCAAGGCAATACAACCGGTGCTTCAGAGTTTCAGTAGGGCGCAGATTCACTTCGGTCCTTCATCAGCAGGCGCGACCTACAAGCTGATCAACAACATGATGGCGGCTGCGCAGATAACTGCCTTGGGAGAGGGTATGGCCCTTGCCGAGAAGGCCGGCCTGAATATGGACACGGTATTGCAGGCAGTCAACGAGGGCATCCTTGCCAGCATGGTCGTGAAGATGAAAGCGCCTAATATCATCTCCCGCAAGCATGATGATGCTCTATTCGCGCTGCGCTGGATGCACAAGGACATGACATACGCGCTACGCATTGGGGATGAACTAGGCGTGCCGCTGCCGGTGTCCGCCGAGGTGCGCGAGATGTTCAGGATGGCGATGCAGAGAGGACTGGGCGATCTTGACTGGGCGGCGATTGGGGAGGTCGTGCGGGAAATATGAAACGCATTCTTTATCACATATTAATCCCTGCCTTTATGCCGGTGCTCTTTCTTGTAATAGCGGCGACGCCGGTCGAAGTATTGGGCTGCCGCAATCGAGGATTGATTGCATTTATAATTGCTCTGATCAGTGGCCTGGCGTCTTTGGGCGCTGCGATCATGGCGATTAGGGGCAGGATGAGAAACGAGCCGGATACTATTCGGTGGATAATAACCTCGTTAATTTTGGTGATACCGGTTATTGCCCTGATAATTCTTGCATAG
>JBGOVD010000333.1:0-3331 GCA_041477935.1 Dissulfurispiraceae bacterium
CCGAGGGAGGCCGCTAACAATGATAAACCATGGGAAGACAGGGACGGCGATTATCGGTTTCAGATCTTTGCTGCATTGCGCGGACGTCCGCCGTTTCCTGCTTCCCGTCCTGTCCCTCTTTGCGCTTACATTGTTTGGTTGTGCGACTGGTTCCGAGATGGAGACGGCAAAAAGCAACCTGGCCCAACTGCAGGTCCAATCCGCCGGTCGCGATAGAGAAATTGCTCAGTTGAAAGATCAGGTGGCGACTATGCAAAAGGACCTGAACACCCTCACAGCCATCAAAGAGAGTCAATCAAATCTCCTCTCGCAAACCAGCGACTATTCCAGAGAACTGCAGTCGCTCAGGGGCCGTTTCGACGAGAATAAATACTTCATGGATAAAACGATCAAAGACTTCACCTCCGAAATCGAACTCCAGAAGGCCCGGGTGACCGCCCTCGAAAATCAGCTCAAGGAAGGGAAGGCCCCGGCAGCTGCGGAAACAAAAGAGACAGCGAAACCTTCAGGAGCGGCTCCGAACGGCAGCGCTGCGACCAATACCGAAGCAGAGCAAAAAGGTCCGGATAGCGCGGCCAAGCTTTATGACGAAGCTCACATAGCTCTCAAAGAAAAAAAATATGCCGACGCACGAAAAATGTTTGAGCGCCTTGTCAAAGATTATCCCAGGGAAAGTATCACTCCGAACTCCTACTTCTGGATAGGTGAGACCTATTATGCGAATAAGAAATATGAAGACGCCATTTTGGCGTATGAAGATTTTCTCAAGAAATATCCCAAACATGAGAAGGTCAAGGGCGCTATGCTCAAGCAGGGGTATTCGTTCCTGGAACTCGGGGACAAGAAGACTGGTAAGGTGATCCTCGAAACGCTGATAGAGAAACATCCGAAATCAAATGAGGCCGACCTCGCGCGAAAGCGACTTAAAGAACTCTCTTCCGTGAAAACTCCGGCGCCAAAAACCAAGAAAAAGAAGTAGCGGTCTGCTCATCGGCTGCGGGTGGGTATTGTTAAATCTTGCGTCTTAACGCGATAATACTATCATGAAAGAGATCAGAGACCGATTCGAGCGCGTGATAGATTATTTGCGGATCTCTATAATAGACCGCTGCAACCTGAGATGCATTTACTGCATGCCGGAAGGCGGCATCAAGCCTTTAGACCATTCTGCAATACTCAGATACGAGGAGATTATCCGCATAGTCAGGATCGCCGCTGAACTCGGGGTCAAAAAGATCAGGCTAACCGGGGGTGAGCCGCTGATACGCCGGAACCTTCCCTATCTCATATCTTCCATTGCAGACATAAGCGGTATCGAAGACATCAGCCTGACGACAAACGGTCTCCGTCTGAAGAACCTTGCGGCAGCACTCGCTGGGGCGGGGCTCAAAAGGGTAAATGTGAGTCTCGACTCCCTTCGTCCGGACCGCTACAGGGAGATCACACGTGGCGGAGAGCTTCAAGTGGTTCTGGATGGCATTGTTGCTGCTGATCAGGCAGGACTTCATCCCGTAAAGATCAATATGGTCCCCATACGGGGATTCAACGACGATGAAATCGAGGATTTCGCAAAGCTGACGCTGAAAGGACCTGCCCATGTCAGATTCATAGAATTCATGCCGATCGGCAATACGGAATTCTGGAACGAAGGCAAATATCTCTCCTCCGAAGAAATCAAGGATCGCGTCGAACTAATAGCCCCGCTCATGCCGGTAAAGGTTCGAAGGAATGGTCCTGCGCGCTATTTCAGGTTTGACGGAGCGCCGGGCGTAATCGGCTTTATCAGCCCTCTGACGCACCATTTCTGCGGCTCATGCAATCGGTTGAGATTGACCTCCGACGGCAAGCTGCGACCCTGTCTTTTTTCCGAGACCGAGATAGACCTTAAATCGGCACTGCGCTCAGGGGCACCCGACAGGGAGATAGAACGGCTTCTGCGGCTGGCCGTCGAAATCAAGCCTGACAGTCATACCATCTCGCAAGAAAAAAGCTTCTGCCACCTGAAGCCCATGTCGAAGATAGGCGGCTAGAGTGTCCCGCAAGATCCCCCTGTCCGTTGCGATCATAACAAAAAACGAAGAACGCAATATAGCAGAAGCCCTTGAAAGCGTCGGAGATTTCGACGACATCATCGTTGTAGATTCATTCAGTACCGACAGGACTGTCGAGATTTGCCGGAATTATACAGACAGGATTTACCAGCACGAATGGATGGGCTTCTCACGCCAGAAGCAACAGGCAGTGGACTACGCCAGGAATGACTGGGTCATGATCCTTGATGCCGACGAGCGGGTCACTCCGGAGCTTAAGGATGAAATAATGCGTGAAATCGACGCCGGAGGTAATGCAGGGTTTTATGTCCCTCGCAAGAATTACTTCCTGGGAAAATGGATCCGCCGCAGCGGCTGGTGGCCTGACTACACACTTAGGATCTTCCGGAAAGAATCCGGTTTTGTCGAAGAGAGGGAAGTGCATGAAAAGGTCGTCGTCAACGGACCGGCGGCATATCTGAAAAGCCCGCTGGTCCATCATACATACCTGACACTGAACGATTACATGAAGAAGATGGAGCATTACTCGACCCTGGCAGCTGAAGAGATCCTGCGCCAAAAAGGGCGGCCTTCATCATGTTCACTCATAATAAATCCTGCGGCGGTCTTTCTGAAAATGTATGTCCTCAGGATGGGGTTCAGAGACGGCATACATGGACTCATGCTCGCAGTTCTCTATGCCTTCCAGACTTTCCTCAAATATGCAAAGGCCATGGAAAGGGGTCTCTAACGCCTGTCCGAAGCTTCTATGCCCTTGACATTGCTTTTATCGATGGTTTCTAATAAGGTATGATTAAATTTGATGGCTTAAAGGGGGCTGTTCTTTTTTCCCTCATGTCGTTCTGTATCACTCAACCAGCTTTCTGCGCCGGAAGCGTGCCTGTTGATATTATCGCCAAAGCGACGGACACCGCTGTCGCCCTCGAAACACCGCAGTTAAAACCGGTCAAGGAGCACGCCCAGTCGGCCCAGTTGAAGCCCGCCGAGCCTGCGGCCACACCTCCGATGACCCAGCTTGAACCCCAGGCTGTCGCCGTTCCGGCTGCGCCGGCGGAACTGCTCCCTGTAATCAATGCGGCTGCGGTTGCCGGGCAGAACGGGCCTTCGAATATAACGCCTCCGCTCTCAATTTTAGTTTCGCCTACGGACAAGAAGGCCAATCTGGCGATCGAAAGAAGCTTCAGCCTTTACACAATTAACTTAAAGAAAAGATTTTCGGTCTGGCTTGAACGATCTGCGCGATACATCGAGATAATGAAGGACATCCTGAAAGAAAAAGG
>JBGOVD010000131.1:0-6140 GCA_041477935.1 Dissulfurispiraceae bacterium
CGGGATGGGGCTCGCGATTCGAGGAAATGAGAATTTTCAAGAGAGATCTCCTTTCCTTACCCGCAATGCTTGTTATTAACTCCTTCCGCCTTGTTGATCCGTCTCCTGTGTAATGTCTGATGCTGTTTTCAATAAAGCGTTAAATAAAGGAGGTAACAATGGCAATAGCAAGGCGGTTTCTTCTCTGTCTGGGGGTATTTCTCCTCACTTTTCCGCTGCTTCCGGCAACGGCATTTTCGGTAGAGCCATATAAGATAGGTGCCGTCTTTTCAGTCACCGGGGCGGCATCGTTCCTTGGAGAGCCCGAAAAAAATACCATACTAATGCTTCAGGACCAGGTCAACAAGGCCGGCGGCATCAATGGTCATCCGATAGAGGTCATTGTCGAGGATTCCAAAAGTGATGAAACACAGGCGGTCCTTGCTGCAAAGAAACTCCTCGAAAGGGATAAGGTCCTTGCAATAATAGGTCCGTCCACTACCGGAGAATCCATGGCCCTCGTTCCTATTATGAACGGTGCTAAAACCCCTCTGATTTCATGCGCCGCAGGTGCCGGGATAACACAGCCGGTTATCGAGCGCCACTGGATATTTAAAACTCCTCAGTATGATTACAGCGCTGCTGAAGCAATCTATACACTCATGAAGAAACGCGGCATTTCAAAGGTCGGAATTCTCACCATTACCACCGGTTTCGGAGATGCCGGCCGGAAGGCGCTTCATGACATGGCCCCTAAATACGGCATAACAATCGTTGCCGATGAACGATACGGTCCGAAAGATTCCGATATGACTACACAACTCACAAAGGTAAAGGCGGCAGGCGCCGAAGCCGTGATCAACTGGTCTGTGGGTCCCGGACAGGTCGTCGTTACAAAAAACTGGTCGGCGCTCAAAATGGGGATCCCTCTTTACCAGAGCCACGGTTGGGGGAGCAAGAAGAATATCGAGCTTGCCGGCAAGGCTGCAGAGGGCGTTATCTCGCCACTCGGCAGGCTGGTTGTCTGGGACAAGCTCTCCGATAAGCATCCCCAGAAAACAGTCCTGAAGAAATATGTGCAGGACTACCAGGCCCGATACAAGAGTGAACCCGACTCCTTCGGAGGATACGCATACGACGGTTTCATGATGGTCACCGAAGCGCTTAAAAAAGTGGGTCCCGATAAAAATAAAATCAGGGATTATATCGAAACAAGGATTAAAAAATGGGTTGCTACCGGCGGGATATTCAACATGTCGGCAAAGGACCATTGCGGCCTTGATAAGGATGCCTTCGAGATGGTAGTCGTCAAGAACGGCGACTGGGCAATCATTAAATAAACACTGCCTGGGAAATTATTCCCGGAAAGGAGCACTATGAAGCGCATTAAACTATTAATAGGGGTTCTTTTATTGGTCTTAACTTTTGCCTCTTCCGTTTTTACCTTAGCCACGGCGGCGGAACCTTATAGAATTGGAGCTGTTTTTGCGGTAACCGGGGCCGCTTCTTTCCTGGGTGAGCCTGAGAAAAACAGCGCTATCCTGCTGCAGGACCAGATCAATAAAGCAGGTGGCATCAACGGCCATCCAATTGAGATTATTATCGAGGACTCCAAGAGTGACGAGACACAGGCTGTACTTTCTGCCAAGAAACTCCTCGAACGGGACAGGGTACTGGCAATTATCGGTCCGTCCACAACCGGTGAATCCATGGCCCTCGTCCCCATACTGAACGGAGCAAAAACGCCCATGATCTCATGCGCAACAGGAGCAGGGATAACCCAGCCGGTGAATGAACGCCACTGGATATTCAAGGTTGCGCAATATGACTTCAGCGTTGCCGAGGCCCTCTTTACGCACATGAAGAAAAACGGCATTTCAAAGGTGGGTATTCTGACTATCACTACCGGCTTCGGCGATGCCGGCAGAAAGGCGCTTCATGACATGGCCCCTAAATACGGCGTAACAATCGTTGCCGATGAACGATACGGTCCGAAGGATTCAGACATGACCACACAGCTCGTTAAGGTAAAAGCTGCTGGTGCTCAGGCGCTGATCAACTGGTCAGTCGGCCCGGGACAGGTCGTTGTTACCAAGAACTGGTACGCCCTGAAAATGGGCATCCCTCTTTACCAGAGCCATGGCTGGGGCAGCAAGAAGAATATCGAGCTTGCAGGCAAGGCTGCGGAGGGTGTTATCTCGCCGCTCGGCAGACTGGTGGTCTGGGATAAGCTCGCCGATAAACAGCCGCAGAAGTCGCTGCTGAAAAAATTCACCACCGATTATGAGGCGCGGTTCAAGAGTGAGCCGGGGACCTTTGGGGGACATGCCTATGATTCCCTCACGATGATAGTTGAAGCCCTCAGGAAGGTCGGCCCGGACAAGAATAATATCAGGGATTATATAGAAACTAAAATAAAGAAATGGCCCGGCACAGGGGGAATATTCAACATGTCGCCCAAGGACCATTGCGGCCTGGACAAGGATGCATTCGAGATGGTCGTAGTCAAAAATGGCGACTGGGCACTGATTAAATAACGTGATTATGCAGGAGCGGCACTATTTTGGATAACAGGGTCAGGAGAATGGCGACTTGTTAACGGTATTCCTGCAGTTCCTTTTTTCGGGTCTCACCGTCGGCTCCGTCTATGCTCTCGTCGGCATGGGGTTCAATATCATATACAACGCCACGTCGATCATCAATCTCGCCCAGGGAGAGTTCGTCGTTATCGGCGGACTCATGATGTGGTTTTTCTCGGATTCACTGCACTTGCCCTTTCTCGTCTCGATCGTCCTGACTATCCTGAGCGCCGGACTAGTAGGGCTCCTCATGGAAAGGTTGACTATAAGACCGCTGAAAACACAGGACCTGCTGCTGATGATAATGGTCACGATCTCGGTGTCTATCGTAATGCGGGGAATTCTGGCATTCAAGTTTGGAAAAGACCCTTACGGCTATCCGGCCTTTACCGAAGGAGATCCCATCAATATCGGCGGGGCGATTATACAACAGCAGACTTTGTGGGTCATCGGGATTACAGGACTATGTATCACCTTGTTATACCTGTTTTATAACAAAACGATCATCGGCAAAGCGATACGGGCATGCGCTGTCGACACCACGGCTGCGCAGTTGGTGGGGATAAACGTGTCACGCATGGTCATGATTTCTTTCGTGCTTAGCGCCATGGTGGGAGCTGTAGGCGGGATTGCCATAACACCCATATCGCTTATGGAATATGACAACGGTCCTATGCTTGCCGTAAAGGGTTTCTGTGCCGCCATCATGGGGGGGCTCGGCAGAGGCAGGGGGGCTGTAATCGGAGGCTTCAGCATCGGCATCCTTGAATCGATGACAGCGGGATATCTGCATTCCGGCTTGAAGGATGCAGTTGCACTCGTAATATTGCTGCTTGTCCTGTTCCTGAAACCGGCGGGCATCCTTGGAAGCAGCGCAGCTGCCCGTTTGAGGAAATTTTAGACCATGAACAGGGACAACTCATTAGCTGTCCTGATTCTGATTGCCGTTGTTATCTTATTGCCTCTTGTGTCAGGCAGCACTTATGTCATAACTATCGGAGTCTTCTCCGGAATAAATGCGCTGATAGCCATAGGTCTATGCATTCTCATGGGGTATGCAGGGCAGGTCTCTCTCGGGCAGGCGGGGTTTTACGGCATCGGGGCTTATGTCTCCGCGACCCTGACCCATCATTTCGGGTTGCCTGTTCCGTTATGTGTCGCAGCCGCTATGATCGTTTCGGCCTTTGCGGCGGTAATATTGGCAGTCCCCTCATTACGCCTGAAAGGTCACTATCTGGCTGTTGCCACCCTGAGTTTCGGAGAGATAATCAACATTGTCCTGAATGAGTGGGGTCCGGGCGGTCCATCCGGATTCGGCGATATTCCCGCATTCAGTATTCTCGATTTTATATTCGACACGTCAACGAGCTATTTCTATCTGGTTTGGGGCTGCGTCGTGCTCGTCCTTCTCTTTTCGTTCAACTTCATCAATTCCAGAACAGGCAGGGCACTGAAAGCAATGCACGGAAGCGAATTGGCAAGCAGGGCCATGGGGCTGGATGTGACAGCGCTTAAAATCAAGGTCTTTGTCATAAGCGCGACATACGCATCCCTGGCGGGAAGCCTCTATGCACACTATGTAACCTTCATCAGCCCGAGCAGCTTCACTCTTTTTTATTCTATCCTGGTCCTGATGATGGTCGTAATCGGCGGGATAACGAATCTGTGGGGGGGGGTCGCAGGGGCCATACTAATCACTATATTGCCCGAACTGCTAAGAAGCTTTGAGGAGTTCGATGTGCTTGTTTACGGAATGATTCTCACGCTCTCACTGATGTTCTTGAGAAAGGGGATTGTCCCTCTTCTTATTGAAAAGATCAATCACCTTCGGGGGCCATTGATTGCTGGCGATTAACACCATAGGGAAGAGTTTTGGCGGACTTATTGCCCTGCATAACGTCAGTTTCAGAGTTGACGGGGGCAGCATAAGTGCGCTCATCGGGCCTAACGGCGCCGGCAAGACCACCCTGCTCAATATAATCAGCGGTATATTCCCGACCGACGTCGGGAATATCTCTTTCTCAGGCGCCACGATCAGCAACCTCCCCTCAACAAAGATAGCGAGGGCAGGCATATCCAGGACATTTCAACAGGTCGAGCTGTTCGGAGATATGACAGTGCTTGAAAACGTCATGGTCGGCCGATATTCCAGGACAAGGTCGGGGTTCATCTCATCGGGATTGAGACTTCCCTTTGTCAGGAAAGAAGAGAAGGAAACGAGAGACATAAGTCTCAGGATACTCGAGTATATCGGGCTCAGCGGCAGGAAAGACGAATTAGCCTCAAATCTTCCCCTCGGAGAACAGAGAATTCTCGAGATTGGTCGCGCACTCGCAACGGAACCCGGACTTCTTCTTCTCGATGAGCCTGCGGCCGGCCTCAATATCAGGGAGACCCGGAGCCTGGGAGAAATGATCGTCAGGCTGCGGGACGAGAAGAAAATAACGATACTCCTTGTCGAGCATGATATGGACCTCGTCATGAGGATCAGCGACCGGATCACTGTGCTGAATTTCGGAGAGGTCATTGCTCACGGCACTCCGCTGGAAGTGCAGAAAGATCAGGCGGTGATCGCCGCGTACCTCGGGACGGAAGAGTAACCATATGCTGAAACTCAAGAATGTCGATATCTTCTACGGAAAAATCCACGCTGTCAAACGATTGTCCCTCCATGTCAACAGAGGAGATATAGTTGCGCTCATCGGCGCTAATGGCGCCGGAAAGACAACCCTGCTGCGTGCTATCTCCGGACTGCTGAAATGCAACAGCGGGAGCATCTTTTTCGACGAAACCGATATCGCAAAACAGACCTCGGACAAGATAGTCACTCTGGGGGTCTCTCATGTACCCGAGCGCGGGCTCGTTTTCAAACCTCTCAGCGTCGAAGACAACCTTGTTCTCGGTTCTTATCCACGATATTCACTGAAGAATCGCTCCCTCATTAAAGTTGATATGGAGCAGATTTACACAATGTTCCCTGTTCTGAAAGACCGACGGAAACAGCTGGCGGGTACACTTTCGGGCGGCGAACAGCAGATGCTTGCCATCGGCCGCGCATTAATGGCCAAACCGAAACTCCTGCTGCTCGATGAACCCAGCATGGGACTCGCGCCACTGATCGTCAAAGATATATTGCGCCTGATCGTAGAATTGCGGGACAAGTACGGTCTGACCGTACTCCTCGTTGAACAAAATGCCAGAAGCGCCTTGAAGATAGCCAATACAGGATACGTACTGGAGACAGGAAGAATCATGCTGGAAGGTCCTGCCGACGATCTGCTCATGAACCGGGATGTCCAGCGGGCGTATCTCGGGAGGGACCTCGATGCCGGATTTCAATAGCATAAAGCTGTGTCCCGGCGCATGCGTTTTTTATTATTTTAATGCTGCAATGCCTGATCAATAACGGAGGTTTCATATGTACTGGGAAGCGGTGAAGGAATGCATGAACAAGGAAGATCTCGAGCAGCTCCAGCTCGAGATGCTTCAATCGACACTATCCAGGGTTTATATGAATGTCCCTTTTTACAAAAAGAAATTCGATGAGTTGGGTATCGATCCCGACGATTTCCGCTCCCTCGA
>JBGOVD010000042.1:0-9460 GCA_041477935.1 Dissulfurispiraceae bacterium
CCCCGCCGAGTAATATTCGATAAGCGTCTGTGCGGCAGGGACGGCAATATTGCAAAGTGAGTCTGGAGGCCCGTCGCCGGATTGGAAACATTCCCGCGCGAGCCCCATGGAATATGTTCCGCCATCTTCGACAACCAGGTAGCGCGGGCCATGTTGTATTACTACAACCACCACAAGTTGCAGGCCGTTCGAAGATTCTCCCGCAGCTTCAGTTGCGAGATACGGCAACAGCACATCGTCCATCATGTCGTAGCCTGAAAGAGGGAATAGCCCGGCGAACTCCAGATCGTTGAGGATTTTTCTCGATATTATGACTGGCCGGTCCATGTATTCTCCTTGATGAAATTTACAAAATGGCGCGCCGACCTTTGGTTGCTCGCGAAATGAACATGGACATAACTGGCCAGCACCGGGCCGATGCGGTACCCCTCGCAGTCTTGCGGCCGGCCCTGCGCGTCGACTGCATCGTATATCGTTTCGACGCCTGATCCTTTCATATCCTGTCCCGGCGGGATGTTGGAGTAATGGAATTCGTGTCCCCGAAGTATTGCTCCTGCGCGGCCGAGGATGCATGATTCTTTCAGCTTTATCTCGCGATAACCCAGACGGCTCCTGCGCTGCTGCATTGCTGTCTCGAAAGGGAATATGCCTGCCATTTCGAAAAAACGCCCTTCTAAATCACGGATTCCCCTGGAAAGGTACATAAGTCCTCCGCACTCTGCATAGACCGGTCTGCCCGCGGCGGCCCATGCACGAATGGCGGACAGCATAGCGGTGTTGGCGGAAAGGCGACTGGCGTGCAGTTCCGGATACCCGCCCCCGAGATAGACAGCATTGATATCCGGGGGAAGATCGCTGTCCAGCAAGGGGCTGAAGAAAACGATCTCTGCCCCTGCGTCACGAAGGAGGTCGAGGTTTTCATCATAGTAAAAGGAAAATGCAACATCGCGCGCAATCGCGATTCGCATGGTTAAGGCAACACGTCCCGGCCTGGAGACAAAGCGTTCGCATCTATCTTCATCTCCTGCATCCGACAGATCCAGGATGCGTTCGATACTCACATGTTTCTCTATCTTTTCGGCAAGCGACTCGACTTGTAGCCTGCTCATGGGCAACTCTTCTGCCGTGACCAGCCCGAGATGGCGGGAAGGTATTTCGATATCGGCATCTCTCGGGAGATAGCCGAGCACCTCGACATCCTGTACGGCATTCTTCAGCCGCTCGAAATGGCGTTCAGATCCGACGCGGTTGAAGATGACCCCCACGAGAGTTATGCCGCTCGATGTCGCCCACTCGGAGAAGCCCTGTACCAGTGCCCCTGCGCTTTCTGCCATTCCATATGCATCCACCACGAGTATGACCGGCAGATAAAGCGCGCAGGCCAGGGCAGACGTGCCCTGATCGCCGTCGAAAAGCCCCATTACACCTTCGATCACAGATATCTCTCCCATGCGTGCGTAGCGGCAGAAGGAGTTCCGGACGCCCTCTTCACCGCACATCCAGAGATCGAGATTGATCGATTGCCTGCCGGTTGCCAACCGATGGATGCCCGCATCGATGAAATCCGGTCCCGCCTTGAATGATTGCACCGAGATGCCACGTGCCGTCAATGCTGCCAGCAAGCCGAGGGTAATTGTAGTCTTCCCGCATCCGCTGTGGGTACCGGCCATTACGATGCCTTTCATAGTTTTGCAAGCTCCGCCAGCAGACGCATATTTTCCCTGCGCGTTCTCACCGCTATCCTGATATAGGAACGGTCAAGACCGTTGAAGTTCGAACAATCCCTCACCAATATGCCCTGTTCCCGCAGCCTCAAGACTATAGTATACGCATTGTCATGCCTTATCAGATAGAAGTTCACGCGGGACGGATAATAGTCCAGTCCCAGTCGTTTGAATCCCCTTTCGAGATAGTCCTTTTCCCTTTTCAGCACATTAAAGGTCCTGCTTTGGTAAACAGTATCCTTAAGCGCGGCCATACCTGCAACCTGGGCCAGGCTGTTCACCGTCCACGGTTCCTTGTGCCTGGATATCGCACCCGACAGTTCGGGATTGATCACGGCATATCCTATTCTTAATCCGGAGAGAGCGAAAAACTTGGTCAGAGACCTGATGACGATCAGGGATGGATTTTCCGCGACCTTTTTTATGATTGATTCGCCGGGGACGAAATCGATAAATGCCTCATCGACGACAAGGCAGCAGCCTGACTTCCCGGCAGCATCCGCTATCCTTACCATGTCGGATTTCCTGATGAGACGGCCGGTAGGATTGTTTGGATTGCAGATGAACGCCATGTCGCGACCGTTCATGTCGGCAATGAAGGCATCTGCATCCAGGCGAAACTTATTCTTTGCCTCTATGTGGAAGTATTTAATCCCCGCGGTCCTTGAGGGGGTTCCGCCGAGGTGAGAGGCTGTGATGCATGCACGTTCATACTCTGCGAATGCCGGAGCCGGAATGAGCACCCGTTCCGGCCGCAAGGCCCGGGCCACGAGATAGATGAGCTCTGTGCTTCCGTTTCCGCAGAGTATCATGCGCTGGTCAAGCCCGGTCGACTTCGCTAACTCTTCGACGAGTCCGGCAGCTGACGGGTCAGGGTAATGGCGCAGGCCCTTCAGATGGCGGCGCAGCTCGGACATTACACTCGCCGGTGTGCCGAGCGGGTTTATCGAAGCGCTGAAATCGATGATACTCTCCGCAGGCATTTCGAGCTCTCTTGCGGCAGCATAAACATCTCCGCCATGCCCTACCATATCAGACCCCTTATAAACGTCATGGCAAGCGAGATAGCGAGGCCAAGAAAGGATGCGATCAGGATAATTATGAGCGTACGCTCAGCGGCGACAAGATAGTCTGTATTAACTTCTTCGCCGATGTGTGGTTTTTCAACAAGAATTCCGCCGTATGTCGAAGGGCCTCCGAGCATGACGCCGAGCCCTCCCGCCATCGCCGCCTCAGGGATGCCGCTGTTGGGGCTTGCATGATTCTTTCCGTCGCGCAGCATGACAGCGAATGTCTTGCCGGCAGTCGCCAATGAAGAGCGTGTCTGCGAAAATAAACGATAAATCCCGACTGACAGAACGATCAGACCTCCGGCGATGCGCGCCGGCAGGTAATTGGCGATATCATCCAGCCTGGCAGACGCCCAGCCGAGGTCGATATATTTCTCGTTCTTGTAGCCCACCATCGAATCAAGAGTATTTACAGCCTTATATGCCATCGTGAGGGGCAGCCCGCCGACGGCAAAATAGAAGAGTGGAGCCACGATGCCGTCGGACAAATTTTCCGCCAGCGTCTCAATAGTAGCCTTAAGTATCCCCTTGTCGGCAAGACACGCCGTGTCGCGGCCCACGATCATGCTGAGGCTTAGTCTTGCCTCGTTGGTAGTCCCGGCTTTGACCGCGGCGATTACTTTCTTTGCCGAATCGAGGAGGTCCCTTACCGCAATTGTAGTCGCAGTGAGCACGACGGCAGCTATAATTCCAACAACAGCAAAAAAGCCTCCGGCCATCAGGCCTTGCAGTATCAGTGTGTTGATCGCAACGGTCAAGATGAACACAGCAGCAACGATCGAGAACGCCAGAATAACACCACCTGCTTTCAGGCGTTTCTTCGTTCTGCCGAATCTTCTGATGACGGTTTCCATCATGCTTATTCCCTTTCCGATGATCCTCACGGGATGAGGCAGCCCGTGAGGGTCGCCGATAGTCAGGTCCAGGCAAAAAGCCGCAGTCAGTATTATAATTTCAGTCATATTTTCAGAAGCCTGTCGACGAATTCCATATCGATATTCTCTTTTACCATTGACGCTATTCCGTCGATGGCACTGTCCTTAAGCGCTGCATAATTAATGCGGCTTTCAAGTGCCGGCAGATTTTTCTTCGCTCTCAAGCCATTGATGACGGTGCGTCTGAACGAGTCGTCATCGAAGATTCCGTGGATATAAGTACCCCAGCAATGGCCCTTCATCGACCCGTCGAGAAACTCTTCTCCGTGATCGGGAAGACGGCGGAGCCTGAACAGGCCGATGTCGCCGCTGCTGCTTCCCATGTGGATCTCATAACCTCTAAGGCATGTGTCTGCGTTTGAAGCGCTAAACGGGGAATAGTCACCGGCAATGGATGCTTCGACCCGGCAGGTCGTTTTGATGTCTTCGAAGTTAGTCTCGATATCCAGCAACCCCATGCCGTCAATTTCCCGGTGTGGGCTCTCTACACCGTGCGGATCGTAAATACGGCGTCCCATCATTTGGTATCCGCCGCACATGCCTACAATTGGGACGCCTTTCGCATGAGCTCTTGCTATGCTCCGGTCCAGTCCCTTCTCTTTCAGGTGGAGGAGGTCCTTCACAGTATTTTTTGTTCCGGGGATGATGACCATGTCGCAATTCTCTATGTCGGCAGGATTGTCTGAAAAGAGCACGTCCACATCGGGCTCATGCATCAGGGCATCGAAGTCGGTGAAATTGGAGATGTATTTCAATCTTAGTACGACTATTTTTATTTCTTTCGAGGGTGCGGTAAACCGCGCCCCGACATTATTTCGAGATAATGCCAGTCCGTCTTCCTCCGGCAGCCCGGTGCAATCGAAATAGGGTAGCACCCCGATCACCGGTGTGGCTGTCTTTTCTTTTATCATATCGAGACCGGGTTTGAGGATATCTGCATCACCGCGAAACTTGTTTATGATAAAACCCTTGATATGGCGGCGGTCCTTTCCCAGCAGCTTAACCGTCCCATACAGGGAGGCGAAGACCCCGCCCCTGTCGATGTCTCCCACAAGGAGAACTGGGGCCTTTGCATATTTGGCAACGGACATGTTGACGATGTCTACATCCATCAGATTTATCTCGGCAGGGCTTCCAGCTCCCTCGATGACGACGAAGTCATGCTTTGCTGAAAGGGCGTCAAAGGAAGACCTTGCCGCTTCCCATGCCCGGTCCCTGAACGCGTAATATTCGCGGGCCTTCATGCTCTTGTGCACCTTGCCGTGGATAACGACCTGACAGCCGCTTTCGCCCTGGGCCTTGAGCAGTATGGGGTTCATGTCCACGGTCGGCTCTATCCGCGCGGCCTCGGCCTGCAGCGCCTGTGCCCTCCCGATCTCGCCTCCGCCGGCAGTAATGAATGAATTCAGGGCCATATTCTGCGATTTGAAGGGCGCCACGTTCAGTCCCCTGTCACTCAATATGCGGCAAAAGGCTGTGACGATCAGGCTCTTGCCCGCTCCGGACCCCGTACCCTGGATCATCAGCGCTTTAGGCAAGAGGCCCTCCATTGAGCAGTTTTACCACCGGATAATTGTCGTAAAAACTGATGATATTCACTGCTGCATTGTCCTGCTCAATGCGGAAGATTTGATCGAGAGGTATATTCATTACATGACAGAGGATGACCCTGTTCACCCCGCCGTGAGCGGCTATCGCGATCTTGTCATCTCCGCCGTGGTGCATCAATATCAATTCCAGCGCGCCAATCGCCCTGTCACGAACTGCGAGCGTACTCTCGCCGCCCCTGGGGCTGTGCTTCAGCGGATTCTTGGCCCATGCGGCAAATTCATCAGGATACTGTTCGCGTATTTCGTTGAAGGTCATGCCTTCCCATCTGCCGAAATGGCGTTCCCTGAGGTCCGGTATTATCACAGGCGTCAGTCCGAATGGCTCAGCCAATATCTCGGCGCTCTTCAGTGCCCTCGAAAGCGGAGACGTATAGACGGCGGACAGCGAGGAGCCGCGCAGCGTCGTCTGTATGAACTCCGTCGAGCGTTTGATCTGACCGACTCCACAGTCTGACATCGGCACATCTATGCTTCCCTTGTATCGCTTCTCCTCATTGCCCACGGTCGCGCCGTGGCGTATCAGATAAAGTGTCGCAGCCATATGAATGACCCCGTGAGATAGAAGATTTCGCCTGCTTCACTCAACGCACCGAGAGTATCGCCGGTGAGTCCGCCGAATCTCCATGTGAAGAAGCCGACTCCAGCCAGTGCCAGCAGATATCCCGCAGGAAAGAGTCCGGCGAGCAGCAAAACATGGAGGCCGTAGTAACGCGAAACCGGCAGCACCAATGTGAGAATGAAGAGCACGAGTGCAATGGCGGACGAAATAATCAGCATGTTCGGAGATGAGGGTCCGATAAACAGCCTTCCGAGCCCGTCAGTCCTGGCGGATGTCCCGTGATACATGGCCGGCACCATGATCCACTTTGAGAATACAGGCATGAAAGAGAACACGAGGAACGCCGTGAGCGGGACCGGGAAGGAGAGAACGTTCCTGATCAGGACGAACTTCAGGAGGATGACCGTCACTATCGCCACGACTCCTATCGCGCCCGTTGTGCTGTCTTTCATTACCGAGAGTCTCTTCTCCCTGTCCCTCGCCGAATCGCCGGACGATTTCACGGCAATGGCATCGAAGCTGTCTGCCAATCCATCGAGGTGGAACCCCCCATTAATAATGATTGCAAGCGCTATAACGAACCCGCTTACCACATCAGCAGGGAATATCATGCTGAGCGCAACGGCTGTCGCGAAAAGTATGAGCCCCTGCAATGCCCCGGCCAGTGGAAAGAAGGCCGCGCAACGGGCGATATCGCGTTCAGAGATATCGCCCCTGAGCCTGACCGGCAGAATGGTCAGAAACTGAATGGCTAATAAGATGGAGCGCATATACCTCTTGCCAAGCTACAGCGATAACTGTCGGAGGGCGCAATAAATTGCGCCCCTACATTATGCGGAACCCGAATCCTTGCAATGGACATGCTTATCTCCTAATTAATAATCTCCGACGATACCCCTGCGTCTCCGAAGGTCGCCATCTCCTTGTATATCTTCAGCCCGGCTTCGATGAGGAGCATGGCGAGTGCTGCGCCTGTGCCTTCGCCGAGACGCAGGTCGAGGTCGAGGATCGGCCTCAATCCCATCTTTTCCAGCATCGCTTTATGCCCGATCTCAACCGAATTGTGCGCTGCGAACATATAATCGCCTGTCTTCGGTTCGATGCAATAGGCGATGAGAGCACCGGCTGTAGATATGAAGCCGTCGATTACAACTGGTATCCTATTGGCCGCAGCGCCCAGGACAATACCGGCGATGCCGCCGATCTCCGTCCCGCCTACTTTCGCAAGGACATCCAGCGGATCGTCTGCATCAGGCATGTTCAATTTTATTCCTTGCTCGATCACCTTAATCTTGTTCTTAAGGGAGTCGTCGGATATCCCTGTCCCTTTACCTGTGACTTCTGCAACAGGTCGACCGGTGAGAACCGATGCAATGGCGCTTGACGGCGTCGTATTGCCGATTCCCATTTCTCCGGTGCCGAAGATCTTGTAGCCCTTTCCTGCATAGCTGTTCGCGAGGCTGATACCGGCCTCTATACAGCGCATTGCTTCCTGCCTCGTCATAGCTGATTCGCGGGCAAAGTTCTTCGTGCCGTTCATGACTTTCATGTGTACGAGCCCTTCTGCATCGCCGAAGTCGTAGTCGACGCCGATATCAACAACGACCACCTCCGCGCCGGCGTGTCTGGCAAGAACATTGATGCCCGCACCTCCGCGCATGAAGTTAAATACCATCTGTGGTGTCACCTCTTTCGGATAGGCGGAAACCCCTTCGGCCGTTATGCCATGGTCGCCGGCAAACGTGAAGATGACTTTCTTGTCGAGGAGAGGGTTTTTGTTTTCTGTGATCGTGACGAGCCTGCGCGCGAATTCTTCGAGCCTGCCAAGGCTGCTCGGCGGCTTGGTCAGATTGTCGAGATGCTTTTGTGCGGCAACGGCGAATTCCTCGTTCAACGGGCTGATTTTTTTCAGCGTCTCATTCAGCAGATCCATATTAATTCTCCTCAAATGGATGTAATAATTTAGTGTCGGTACATAGTAAGATCCAGTGTTTATTTCTGTCATTCTGTCCGCCTTGGGCAGATGTCCGGAATCTTTCTATGTAGGGGCAACCCGGTGTGGTTGCCCTCCTTTGGGCGGCCACATAGGGCCGCCCCTACGTTTCATTTTATCTTCAACGAAATCCCTGCTGTTACCAGGTAGACCTCATCCGCAATCTCCGCAAAACGACGGTTCAAGGTCCCGGCAAGGTCGCGGAACCTCCTCGCCAGTGCGTTCTCCGGTACTATGCCCATCCCGACTTCGTTCGAGACGATAAAGAGAGAGGAAGGGCAGGGCGCTGCAGCAGAACGTAGAGATTCGATGGCCGATTCAACATCGGCGTTATTCATTATGAGGTTTGAAAGCCAGAGTGTCAGGCAGTCGACGAGAATCACGTCGAACTTATTCCCCTTATCGACGATAAACTGTGGAAGGGCAATCGGTTCTTCAAAAGTCTTCCATTCAGCGGATCTCTCACTCTTATGGCGTTCGATGCGCTCCCTCATCTCGTCATCCAAGGCCTGGGCTGTGGCCAGGAAGGCCTTACTGCCCTGAAGTTTTGAGGCGCGCTCCAGGGCAAAGCTGCTTTTGCCGCTCCGCGAACCCCCGATGACGAATGTGATGCTGCCTTTGTTCATTGTTTGTCGGTCTTCTGCATTGCAGTGTCGAACATTCCCTTCAGCATCTCGTTAGCGCAGAACTTTCCGCACATGGTGCATGAGTGCTCATCGCCGTTGCCTCTCTTTGATTTTATCTCCATCGCTCTTTCCGGGTCTATCGCGATCTCGAATTGCTTTTTCCAGTCCATATCTCTTCTGGCCTTGGACATGAGCTTGTCCTTCTCGGTGTGTTTAAGTTTTATCATGTCCCCGATATGGGCCGCAATCCTGGAAGCGATCATACCGTCTTTGACATCCGACACGAACGGAAGTCCGAGGTGCTCCGACGGCGTTACGTAACAGATGAAGTCCGCACCATAGGCTGATGACAACGAGGCTCCGACAGCGGCGGTGATGTGGTCGTATCCCGGCGCGATATCGGTCGTGATCGGTCCGAGCATATAAAATGGAGCGTCGCCGCTCATCTTCTTCTGAAGGGTGATTACCGCTTCTATCTCGTTAATCGGAATATGGCCCGGCCCTTCAACCATCGTCTGGCACCCCATCTCCCTGCCGACCTCTGCGAGTTCGCAATTGATGAGAAGCTCCTGCATCTGAACGCGGTCGTTTGCATCATGTATAGCGCCCGCGCGAAACCCGTTGCCAAGGCTCAGGACTACATCGTGCTTTTTCATGATTTCGACGACGCGATCGAAATGTTCATATAGGGGGTTTTCCATGTTGTTGTGCTCCATCCAGGCAACCATGTACGAACCGCCTTTCGAAACCAGTCCTCCGTATCGATAGTGCTGTTTCCTGAGCATCTCGACAGTCCTGCGATTGATGCCGCAATGGATAGCCATGAATGCGACCCCTTCTTCACACTGTTTCTCGGTGATCTCGAAGAGCAGCTCAGCAGGCATCTTCACGGCAGCTCCGTACTTCTCGATAGCGAGAGAGAAGGCCTCGTAAAGCGGCACAG
>JBGOVD010000028.1:0-11293 GCA_041477935.1 Dissulfurispiraceae bacterium
CAGAGCCTTACAATCAATGGTCATTTCGTGTATTCACTTTACGGGCAGTACATAAGATAGCTGTATCTGTGCATGTCTTTGGCTGCCTCATTGTATTTGCTGATGAACAAAAGACTCTTCTTAAGAACCGGCGATAAGGTCAGGCATATTAACTACTGCTCTTGGGGCACCGGAGAAGTGGTCGAAGAGAAACATTCCGAACTGCCCGGCGGGTTTTGTCTGGTCAGGATATTCTTCCAGGACGGCAACGAACGCTCATTCATCAATGATCTGAACAATCACTCATGCTGCTGCTACACCGGGATCAGACTCATCGATGAGCAGAATATCTGGTTAAGCTAAAAAAAGGATGAAGCCTGAATCGGCTTCATCCTTTTTGAGCAATGACTTATTTCTTACTACTGAGCTATTCTGGGGGTTATAAAGATAAGCAGCTCGGTTATGTGTTTTTCAACAGTCTGTTTCTTGAACAGCCATCCCAAAACAGGCACCTTTCCAAGCCCGGGGACTTCGCTGTCATCGGTTGTTTCATTGCTGGTTAAAATACCACCCATAACAATTGTTTCACCATCATTCAGCATCACCTGTGTCATAGCCTGTTTAATATCAATAGATGGATTGCCAAAGATGTCCTTGTTGGTAAAATCAGGCTGATCTTTGTTGACTTCAACCCTGAGCTGAATGGACCCGTCTGGAGCAATCTGCGGCGTCACGGTAAGTTTTAGGTTGGCATCGATATAAACTGTTGTGAATGTGGTGGCGCCTCCGCTTGACCCGCTTTGCGGCGTCGTCACGGGAATTTTCTTGCCCTGCTTTATAACAGCTGATCGATTGTCGAGAGTCAGAATCTTGGGACTCGATACTATTTTTGCTTTGCCGGCATCCTCTATTGCAGAAAGCCTAAGGTCGATTCCGAGTGTCTGTGCCCTGTTAAGAAAGCCTAATGTTATAGCGCTTGTCGGACTAATTAAAGTCGATGTTGTCGCCGGCAGATTGATTAAGCCAGGGATATTAATTATACCTGCACTTCCGGCCGTCGGTCCGGTGGCTGGGACATTCAAACCACCGCCAGGGAGATTCCCTACTGTGGCTCCAGAACTTCCCCCCGCTTTGATTACCGAATGAGGCAACGAGCCTGCTGAGAATGCAGTCAGTCCCCAGTCAACACCAAGGCTCTTGACGTAATCATTGTTCATCTCAACAATCCTCGCCTCGATAAGAACCTGCCGCGTAGGCCGATCAAGAACCTCGAGAAGTCGTTGTATCTCGTCTATACTGGAGGGGATATCTTTGACAATGATAGTACGCGTGCGCGAATCTATGCTGATCGTCCCGCGCGGCGAGAGTATTTTCCCCTTTTCAATCATGTCCTTGAGGCCTGGTATTTTACGGTCCTGTTTTGTTATTTCGTCATGTTCCACGATATCATCGACGCTTGCATAATTTACCGTAAATATTTTAGTTACGATGTCCTCGGCCTTGCCGAACAGTTCTTTGTTTTCGGCAACCGCTTTCTTTTCGTCCTGGAAAGCCTTGACAGTGGCGATCCTTATAATATTCCCCTCGACAACCTTCTCCAGGTTAAAGGTCTTAAGTATGATATCCATAGCCTGGTTCCACGGAACATTCATGAGCTTCATGGTAATCTTACCCTTTACATCGGGGTGAACTACCATATTGTATCCGCCCACATCACCCAATAGTCTCAGTATCGGGACTATATCCGCATCCTGGAAATCCAGCGATATAACCTTGCCGCCGTTAGCTACTTTTTCCTGAATTTCGCCGCCCTTTTCGGTAACAGTTTTCTTGACTTTCCTGTCTTTTGCCAGTATATCGACAACCACTTCGTCGTCAAGAATAAACACTTCAGTAGTCATCTTGTCAGCCAGTGAAATGTCGAATTTCAGTCGATCCTGTTCGGTCCTGACCTTGATAGACTTCACAGCAGTTGGCAGTTTTGAGGGAATAGCAGCCTTCATGGAAACGCCGGGGATCTCAATACTGAGATTCCTGTCAAGCTGGAAAACAGCCGGTTCCATTAGTTTTCCATCAGCCTTGATAATCAATTCAAGGGTATCTCCGTCCTTGTCGAAGGCAACATCGGTAATTGCCTGCGCCATGCTGTCCCTGGTCTTCGAGGACGAAGTCCCTTTCATCTTCGGTCTCACCTGTCCAACATCGGCAGCTTTGTCCATACTCAATATTAGTGTATCGCCCTTCACTTCCGCCCTGATTTCAGCAGGCGACTGAAGGAGAATCGTCAGCCTCGCCGCGAAAGCCGGGGTTTCCACCTGAGCCGGAACAATCTCTGTAACGCCAGGCACGGTAGAGACGATTTTGTCCTTGAACTGTCCTATCGAAACATCATTGAGTTCAACGGTGACGGTAAATGGATCAGCCGGCTTATAAATCGAATACTTAATTGGACCGTCTATCTTGATCTGAATCGTGTTATCCATCATCGAGATGTCCCGAATAACGGACGATCCGGATGCCAATGCATTCCCGCCCAATCCGAATATTATCAGCACCGCAAGCAGGCAGAGATATACTCGATACGTGCCACACTCCGACCTGCCGGCCCTCTTTTCTAAGTCTATCCCTGAAATTGTCGAAATCATTCTTCTTCCTCCCCGCGGAGTCTTAATACGGTGTCCCGTGGACTCATAACACCACTCGCATCTCTGATGCGCTCCCTGATAACCACAGTGTCCTTGGTTATCTTACTTATCACGCCGCCATGAGTCCCAACCTTAGCCCCAGCCGTCACATTGTACGACTTGCCGTCAGGCAGGGAAACGACTGTAAAATACTTATTCTTGTCCCAAAGGACTGCTATGATCTTCATTTCGGTAATATCATACGATTCAAGAGGCGTGACACCTTTGTCTCTTCCCGCCTCTCTTTTTGAAACGAGAGGGGCAAAAGGATCACGCCTGTCGAGACCGGTATACTCGTAAGCACCGCCCATTTGAGCGCTCCCTGAAACAGCGGCAGCCGGCGCACTAACGGGAGAGGGCTCGGCCGCATACGCGCCAGACTGAACTGTGAAGTACGATCCACACGTAAGGCAGGATATGCCGATAACAGCGATGGCACTGATGAGCGAACAACGTCCCATTACTTCTTCCCCCCCTTTTCAGCCTTTTCCATTGCCTTCTTTTCCGCCTCCGGAATCGAGGAGTAAGTTACGGCCGCAAAGGAAACTGCCAGCGCGGCAGCACCCTTCCTTGAAATCTTGCCGGTGCTCTTCATCACTATCTTATCCAGATTAACAATCCTTTCAATTTTCGTGATATTACTGAAAAATTGACCAAATCTGTGATAAGAACCACGCATTTCGACATTTACCGGAATCTCGTAAACCTCTTTGCTGGAATGCACACTCTTTGCGGATGGCCTCCAAAGTACGGTTTCGAGCCCCGACTTGAAAGCCAGTTGCGACACCTGCCTTAATAGTCCGGATACCTCTTTCTCTTCCGGAAGCTGCGATTCAAGTGCTGCCAATTTTTTCTTCAGAGCTTCATTTTCCCCCACAAGAGAAGTCAAGCGATTAGCCTGCTGCTGGGAGCTTTGCAGCTCTGCCCTCTGCTTTTCTACGTCCGTTGAAATCCGGCTTTTTTCATCCAGAGCCGGTAATATCAGGAAAGTAATACTCAGCACAATGATCAATAGCGACGGTAAGACAAGGAGGATATTCTTCTTCGAAGGGCTTAAATTGTCCAGGCTTTCCATCGTCATATCTTCACCTTGAAGTTCAGCTTGAAGTTATAAACTTCTGTCTTGTCCACGATCCCCTGTTTTGTCTCTTCTAAATATACATCGGAATAAGTGGTCGATTTCTTTAGATTGTCTACGAAAGTGACAACGTCCATGTTGGTATAGCCGACTCCGTCGATTGTTACTTGAGGATTATTAAAAGCAACTGCCGACAGCCATATGCCGTCCGGCAGCAGCTTGCTGATGTCATCCAGAAGCCGCACCGGCACCGACTGGTTCTTCTTGAGGGTCTCGATGAGATTCGACTTCTGCTGAATGGCCTTATTCAGGACCTCATATTTTTTAACCTCGTCGATCTTCTTTTTATATTCCGTTATCTTCGCCTGATTCGACGTATATTCTGTTTGCAAATCCGCGACCTTCATTTTGAGGAAAACTACAACCAGCACCACGACGAGAAGCGTTGCCCCCGTAACAATTGCAAGCAAGGCAGGGAACGGAAGCGCCTTCTTTGTCTCGCCAAAGGGAAGGTCGACTTTCTTCTGTTTTTTCTGTTTTCTTTCAGCCAGCAGGTTGATCCGTATCATTGCCTGTCCCCCGAACGCCTCATTGCAAGACCGACTGCGACAGCTGTAATCGGTGCGATTTCATTGACTGCCAGCCTTTCGGATTTGTGGATTTTTTTCAAAACATCCGCCACTTCGACGGGGATGCCGAGTCTCTCGGACATAAGGTGAGCGAAGCCGCTGATGAGTGCCGCGCCGCCGCTCAGGACGATACCGTTGATGTCTTCATCGCCCACGCTGCTCCTGAAATATTCGAACGAGCGGTAAATTTCAGCATAAATCTCATCGGAGGCGCCGTTGATGATCTCACGAGCCGAATCCATGGATATTCCTTCGACCGCTTCTCCCAGTTTAACGCGCTCCGCCGCTTCCTTGGAAATATTCAGGGTCCGCTCAAGTGCCTCGGTGTGGTAGTTGCTGCCGATAGCTGTATCTCTCATAAAAACCGGCAGCCCTTTTCTGAGGATGCTTATATTGGTTTTGCTCGCCCCGATATTTACGAGTGCTATATTCTTTTTATCGGGGACACCGTAATTCACTTCATACACATTGCCGATCGCAAACGAATCCACATCGACAACTACCGGCGTCAGGCCTGCCTGCTGAACGGCATCTACGTAGTCGGACATTACGCTTTTCTTGACGGCAACAAGCATAACGTCCATCATCCCTTCTTCCTCTGAATCCGGACCGAGGATTTCGAAATCGATATTGACGTCCTTGATGTCGAACGGGATGTACTGTTCCGCTTCGTACTTGATATTAAGGCCCAGCTCTTCTTCGGTGATAAGAGGGACCTTTATAACCTTAGTGATTACCGCAGAATGACCCGAAAGCCCTATCACCGCTTCGGCCTTCTTAATCCCCGCCTGGCTCATCAACGCTTTGAGCGAATCGACAAGCTTTGCTTTGTTGAGCACAAGCCCATCGCCGATTACATCGCGCTCTACAGGAAGCATGCTGAAAAGCGAAAGCTCATAGCCGTCTTTGCCGGCATCGACCTGTGCCACCTTTAAATAGCGTGACCCGATATCCAACCCTATGGTGCTCTTCTTTCCTATAAGCATATGCTATATTTAGCAGAAATTGTTTGATTTGTCAAGCATTTTATACATTGGGTCTCCATTTAGAGGGGCACACTCGTTTTGATATTAAGTTCTCTCAGTTGCCGCTGATCCACTGTTGACGGCGCTCCGCTCATCTGGCATACCGCTTTTTGTGTTTTTGGAAAAGCGATAACATCTCTTATCGAAGCCGCGCCAACCATGAGCATTACCAGCCTGTCGAGGCCCAGTGCAATGCCACCGTGAGGAGGTGCTCCGTACTGCAGGGCATCGAGCAGGAAGCCGAACTTCTGATTTGCCTCCTCCTCGCCTATGCCGAGTATCTGAAACATCCGCCTCTGCACGTCTCTGCGGTGGATACGGATACTGCCGCCGCCCACTTCATAGCCGTTGAGCACGAGGTCATATGCCTTTGCCGTGAGCGAGGACAGTACGTCCGACGGCCCCGTTACCGGGAATCCATCATCGGAAAGCCGGAGCATTTTCTCGATGTCCTCATCGGCGGGGGAAGTGAAGGGATGATGCATCGCGGCATACCTCTTTTCCTCTTCATCCCATTCGAGCAAAGGAAAATCTGTAATCCACGCGAAATTGAAGCCATCAGGAATCAGATTGAGCCTTTTACCAAGATCGAGCCTCATCCTTCCGAGGACGTTGTGAACGATTTTCTCTTTATCGGCTACAAACATAATCAGGTCACCCTCTTCTGCACCGACCCGCTCCGCCATCTGTTTCAATATATCTCCGGGAAAGAATTTTGCTATGGGCGATTCGAATCCGCCTTTAACCTTTATCCAGGCAAGCCCTTTTGCACCGAAGGCTTTTGCATCTTCGGTAAGCATGTCAACTTCTTTTCTAGAAAGACCCGCCATACCCTTGCCGTTGATCGCCTTCACGCGACCGCCTGTCTCCAGGGCATCGAGAAAGACCTTAAAGGAACTCGCACGGGCAAGGTCGCCCATGTCGACGATCTCCATTCCGAACCTCAGATCAGGCTTGTCACTTCCGAATCGTTCCATCGCTTCCTTAAAGGATAGCATTTGGAAAGGTTTTGATATTGTGACGCCCATCACATCCTGAAAAAGATTATTTATCATTCCTTCTATCAGGGCGATAATTTCGCTGCTGTCGACAAAAGACATTTCGAGGTCGACCTGCGTGAATTCGGGTTGCCGGTCGGCCCTGAGGTCTTCATCCCTGAAGCACTTAACGATCTGGAAGTAGCGCTCCATGCCGGCCACCATCAATATCTGCTTGAAGATCTGCGGCGATTGCGGCAGTGCATAAAATTGTCCGGGATTGAGCCTGCTCGGCACTAGATAGTCTCTGGCGCCTTCAGGCGTGGATTTCGTAAGCATCGGCGTCTCTATTTCCAGGAAGCCTTCACTATCAAGATAGGCCCGGATTCCCTTTGCAACTTTGTGGCGGATTGTGAAATTGCGCTGTAATTCCGGTCTTCTCAGGTCGAGATAGCGGTGTTTGAGGCGCAAAGTCTCGGACGCCTCTGCCGCTTCTTCTATTGTGAACGGCAGAACCGCCGCTTCATTAAGGACGACCAGCTTGCTCGCGTAAAGCTCCACCTTGCCGGTTGCAATGTCATCATTTGCCGTCCCTTCAGGCCTGCGCCTCACCTCACCCTGGACCGATATGACAAACTCGCCTCTCAAGCTGTGGGCAAGTGAATGTGCCTCAGCCGAAACATCCGGACTGAAAACGACTTGCACAATGCCGCTCCGGTCCCTCAGATCGACAAAGATCAATCCGCCGTGGTCCCTCCTTCTGAAGACCCAGCCTGCCAGATTGAAGTGTGACCCGGCATGTGAATCCCTCAGATCGCCGCACCATATATCGCGATACATATATCCTCCATTATTCGGATCCGGAAAAAGCCCATATGCTGCGTTGCGCTTCATCCCTCGTCACTGCGGTGTACACTCCGGTACGCCTCATTCTTCGGGATTTGCGCGCCTTGCCTCTGAACTTTTTACGAATCCTCACTTTATTCTCTTCTCCAAAGAATAAAAGAAATCTATTGAGTTTTTTCCAATTCCCGCATTGCTATCTCCTTCCGCAAAGACAACAATTCCTTTTCGGTAAGAGGTCTGAGTTCTCCTATTTTAAGGCCGCTCAGCTTCACCCCGTTGACGCTTATACGCCGCAGTTTCGAGGCGGGATGGCCTACTGCCTCGACCATCCTGCGCACCTGTCTTTTTTTGCCCTCGGTTATCGTTATCTCAATCCATGAATTATTTTCGGCCTGCCGGACAAACCTCACCCTCGCCGGCAAGGTCATCCCATCCTCAAGCCTTATGCCCTGCCTTAGCTTCCGGATCTTGTCGTCTGCAATCATTCCCTTGACCTTGACGACATACGTCTTCGGTATTTTCCCGGACGGATGCATCAAGGCATACGCGAAATCCCCGTCGTTGGTAAGCAGCAAAAGGCCCTCGGAATCATAGTCCAGCCTGCCTACCGGAAAGACCCTGTATCTGACACCTTTCAGATAATCCTTTATCGAAGGCCTGCCTTCAGGGTCGGAAAGGGAAGTCACTACTCCCTTCGGTTTATTGAGCATCAGGTATACTTTCGGCTCACGCCTCGTAAGAAGTTTTCCATCAACCTTAACGTGGTCTTTCGTTGGGTCAGCCTTCATCCCGAGTTCCGCTATCTTTCCGTTGACCGTAACGCGTCCCTCTGCAATCAACTCCTCGGCCCCCCTGCGGGAGGCTATACCCATTTGTGCAATTATCTTCTGTATTCTATGTTCCATTCTCAGGCCGATTATTTCCCTCTACTTGATTTCAACATACGCCCTTTGGCGCAGACCTTTCACCCAGGCCTTATAGTCCCTCTCAAACTTTTCTGCATATAGTTTATCCTGCATCGCCTGTCTCAACTCAGTCTGGCTTTTGTATATCTTCTCGCTCTCGAGCTTCATGATATTTATCCCTCTGGCCGTACTGAACGGCTCGCTGACATCCCCGGGCTTCAGCTTTGCCAGTACATCCAGAAATTCCTTCGAAAGGTCCGTCTTGCTCACAAATCCCAGATCGCCTCCAGCCTTCGCGCTGGAATCTTCAGAGTACTTCCGCGCAGCTTCAGCAAAGCCCTCTCCGGCCCTGATCTTTTCGTATATCGTGCGTGCCTTTTCTTCAGACTGTTTCGGATCGTCGGTCTTTTTCACCACAATCAGGCTTATCTTATAGCCTTCCTCCGCCGCGGGCAACGTCGTATTCTTTGCCAGGTAGGCATTCAGCTCGCCCTCGGTCACGACTACCTTACTCCTTACATCACGGTCGACGAGACGATTTATCACGATCTGGTCTGAAAGTTTCTTCTTATACTCGTCACTTGTGAACCCTTCCTTTATCACGGCCTCCTTCATGGCCGCATCTGTCATCCCGTATTTTTCCCTGATAGATTGCATGGTCTTATTGATTTCGTCATCGCTTGCGCTGATGCCCGCTTTCTTCGCTTCCTGAAGCAGCAGCCTCATATCTATGAGACTCTCGAGAAATGACTTTTCATTCTGCTCGAATATCTTGTGCCTCTCCCGCTCGCTCATGGCCTTGACCTGCGGGCTGGCCTCGAACTCCATCGCCTTGTAGACCTCGCTCCAGGTTATCACCTCCGAGTTCACTACGGCCACCACCTTATCGAGAAGAGTAGCCCCCTCGCTGATGGAGAAGAGCCCGATCACTGCTGCGACCAGAATATTAATACAGAGGAACCGGAATCCAATTCTCATAAATAACCCTCCCGTGTAATCGACATAAACTCTATTCTATCCGATAAATGTCTCAACAAATCCTAGGCAGCTGCTCCCCGGCAAGCATATCGATTATGCGTGTACCACCGATTGCCGTTTTTAAAAGGACCATCCCGTTTTTCTTTGGGTCACCTGCCCCGACCGCTCCGATCACTGCAGCTCCGGCACCGTGAGGATGCGACTTCATCGTTTCCACAAGGGCTTCTGCCGTATCGGAGGGGACAATCGCAAGGAGTATTCCTTCGTTCGCTATATATAACGGATCGAGACCAAGAATTTCGCAGGCGCCCCTCACTCCATCCGGTATGGGCAGCAGCGATTCGCTGATGATCATCGGCAACCCGGATTCGGTGGCCATCTCCTTGAGCGTTGTAGCAACGCCGCCGCGTGTCGGGTCCCTCATCATCCGCAGGTCTTTTTCGAAGCGCAGCATCAAATCCACAAGACCGCCTAAGGCTGCCGTATCGCTTAAAACCGGCGGCTCGAAAGACAAACCGTTTCTTTCGGACATTACCGCGACTCCGTGATTCCCTATCGTCCCGCTTATGATAATCTTGTCGCCGGGCTTAATCTTGTCGGGACCGAGTTCGACGCCCCCGGGCACAGCGCCTATTCCGGACGTCGTAATAAATATGCCGTCTCCCTTGCCCTTATCGACAACCTTTGTATCTCCTGCGACAATCCTCACGTTAGCTTTTTTTGCAGCGTCGGCCATCGAGATCAGAATTTTTCGAAGAGAATCCATCGTGAAGCCCTCTTCGATTACAAAGCCCACGGAGAGATAGAGCGGTTTTGCCCCAACCATAGAAAGGTCGTTCACGGTTCCATTGACCGCCAACTCTCCGATATTCCCACCAGGGAAAAAGAGCGGCGAGACAACATAAGAATCGGTCGTAAAGGCCAGTTTGCCGCCCGAGAATGCATTGCCATCCAGGACCGCCGAGTCGGCGAGCATCTTCATATCGAACAGGGGGGCGATGTGCTCCCTGATCAGCGCATGCATAAGCCTTCCGCCGCTTCCGTGACCGAGTAGAATTTTGTCCATTATCCTGCTATCCTTTTCATTTTCATTAACATAACGGCACTAAGGATTGACACTCACTGTTCCCGACGGAGAACTCTCTTTGACCGGCCCAAGGGCGGTTATATAGTAAGAGGTCAGCACGTTTATCGGCTCCTCATCTACGAAAAGAGGAATCAGGACATCTGCCACCGGCATGAATTGGCCCTGCCCTTTTTTGCGATAAACCCTGTACCCTTTAATCCACGTCTCGGTATTATCCTTCCACGAGATGTATAAATTCCCTTCCGTTCTCACAAATCTCACATCTGAAGGATGTACGGGCAGGAAGGACTGCGGGTCAACTTCCAGGCATTCCGACGGGGCACCTTCGTTAGTTATAGTCGTCCTGACAAGCGATCTGATCGAATAAAAGACGGGTTGGCCTGCATTCACTCCTTCTTTGAAAAAAGGCTTTTCGAGAGGAGTTGCGTTAAGCAGAACTGTGTCGCACTTCCCTCTTTCAGTACCGCGATAAATATTATAGGTAACTCCGTCGGCAACTTTTTTCCAGGTAATTTCGACTGCATCATTTGTCAGGCGGAACGCCAAATCCTTAGGCGGTTCAGGTAACCTGATGGGATCCACTTTCAGCTCGGTGGATTCGTCGCTGATGACATTCCTCAGGCTGTAGACCCGAATCCTGTAACGGTATTCCTTACCCACATCAAAATGATCGTCGGAGAATTGAGAAGCATCCTCTTTCAGGAAGGTAATTGTCTCGAACGGTGTTTTTCCCTCCGCCCGCTCGATGTAAAATCCTTTTACGGTTATTTTGGCCTGCCGCGCATAAGACCAATAGATTGTGACTTTTCCGTCGCGATGCGACGCCCTCATCCCAGTCACCGGAGAAGGTTTTTCAAAGGACCGCATCGTAGGCTTGCCCTTTTGACCGCATCCGGCAAATAAGAGTAAGCTCACGGCGCACATAGCCATAAGCCTCACCAGTTTCATCTGTTTGCGGGATGCAGTCATAGATCTCTAAGTCCTGAGCCTTTTCTTGAAGCGAGAAATTTGCCCCTTGACCATTTCGGGAGAGGTTCCGCCAAAGGAGTTCTTGGCCTTTACAGATGCAGCAGCATCAATGCAGCTGTATATGTCGCTCCCTATC
>JBGOVD010000088.1:0-7284 GCA_041477935.1 Dissulfurispiraceae bacterium
GACAGCGATGTTAAACCCCGGTTGCGGCTCGGTGATAATTCTTACATGGAAGACGTCGGTATCGTTCAAAAAAAGGAGGGTGCGACCAGTTTTACGCTGAGCGCGCAGAAGGCGGTCTTTGTGACTGCCCAGGATGTGCAGCTGACTGCGCTTAAAATATTTTTCCCTGCCAAGAATCTTACCCTCACTTCCGGGAGCGGGATATACAATACGGAAACTAAAGACCTGAAGATCGAAGGAAACATCAAGGCAGCGACGAAGGATTACGATATCTTGACAGAGAAACTGCGCTGGGATGCCTCGAAGAACGAGTTGTTTTCGGACAATAAGGTGACCATCGTCGGCAAGAGCAAGAAGTTTTATGTTGAAGGAGAAGATCTTACAGCAACGGGCGACACGGCGACCCTGCATAAAAATGTAAAGGCGGTCTTCAATGGGAAATAGAACAGTAGGAAGGCGGAAGGTAGAAGATAAAAGAGGAAAAGAAAGATATATATCAGGAAGGGCACTCAATTTTATCGCAATTTTCATCCTATTTTTTCCCCTATTTGTTCCAGTTGCTGACTTCTTGCTGCTGACTCCTCTTTCTTTTGCAGAAGAGAAGAAGGATGCAAAGAAAGGGCAGGGGCCGACGGTAATAACTTCAGAGTCACTTACCGCGGACAACAAGGCCAAGACAGCTCTTTTTACCGGATCGGTTGTTGCGAGAAAAACCGATATGACGCTTTATGCCGACCGCATGCTGGTCTATTATTCGGAGGGCGGAAGCGGCAGCAACATCGACAAGATCGAGGCTGACGGAAACGTGAAGCTTGTGCGCGGTAACCGCATTATTACCTCCGGTAAAATGGTATATTACGCAGGCAAGGACGAGAGGGCCATTTTTACGGAAGGCCCGAGGGCGGCTGAAGGTAAGAATGTGGTCACGGGTACGAAGATGACCTATTATATGAAGGACGACCGTTCCGTCGTCGAAAACAGCAAGGTTTTTATAGTCGAAAAAGAGCCGGGCGAGCAGGAAAAAAAACCTCAGGATAAAAAGAAGAAGAAATAGACCCTATGGTTACGACGGCAAAAGCTACGCACACACTTGAGGTTAAAGACCTCTTAAAGGTATACGGTAAACGGCAGGTAGTGAAGCATGTAAGCCTGTCCGTCAATACAGGCGAGATCGTCGGTCTGCTCGGTCCCAATGGCGCGGGTAAGACGACGACTTTCTACATGGTGGTAGGTCTTATCAAACCGGAGGGCGGAGACATCCTGCTCGACAGCCATGATATGAGCAATTTACCCATGTACATGAGGGCGCGGAAGGGCATAGGGTATCTGCCGCAGGAGCCTTCGATCTTCAGAAAGCTGACGGTAAGGCAGAACCTGGAGGCCGTCCTTGAGATAGCTCAGTTTGCGGACGGGCCTTTGAGCAAGGGCGATATCAAGGAAGAAATAGACCGGCTCCTCCTGGAATTCAATCTTACGGAGTTTGCGGACAGGGACGGCTACAGGCTTTCCGGCGGCGAGAGAAGGCGCACCGAGATAGCGCGGGCGATCGCTGTCAGGCCGACTTTCATGCTGTTCGACGAGCCCTTTGCCGGCATCGATCCGATCGCGATTATCGAACTCAAGAAGATGCTGTCATATCTTAAGTCGAAAGGGCTCGGCATCCTTATCACCGACCATAATGTGAGAGAGACCCTTTCGATTACCGACAGGGCCTATATTATCAGCAACGGCGCGGTCCTTGCAGAGGGCACGTCTGACGAACTCGTCAGCAACCCGGCCGTGAAAGAGGCCTATCTGGGAGAGGAGTTCAGGCTCTGATGGCGCTTGAAAACAGATTAGACCTAAGACTCTCTCAAAAACTGGTTCTCACGCCCCAGCTCCAGCAGGCAATCAAACTCCTGCAGCTGCCCCAGCTCGAACTCGCCTCGATTCTCAACCAGGAGTTGGCCGAGAATCCCTTCCTCGAAGAGGTTGTCGAAGAGGTCGAGAGTGATGCCGATGCCGTTGCCGTCCACGAGGAAGAGCCTCAATACGTCGAGAGTTCCGATGACGGCGAGCTGTCGGTCGAAAATCTGACTAAATTCACTGTCGACGACTATTTTGAGGAGCGGAGCAGCGACGGCCGGGATCTAGGCTATTTCAGCCCCGACTTCGAGGAAAAACCTTCATACGAGCTTTTTTATTCTCAGAAACCCGATCTCTATTCCCACCTGCTCTGGCAGCTGCGGCTCTGCAGCGCAGATGATAGTGTAAGAAGAGCTGCCGAGGTTGTCATCGGCAACCTCGATGAAGATGGTTATCTGAGGGCTTCGGAAGAAGAGCTGATGACTGCTTCAGGGGACACGCCCGTTGCGGTGGAGGAAGCTATCGCGCTGGTGCAAAGTTTCGATCCGCCGGGGGTCGGCGCGAGGAACCTTAAGGAGTGCCTGCTGATTCAGGTGAAGGTGCTTGATCTCGGCGGGACCCTGGTTGAGAAGATGATCATCAACAATCTGGATGATCTTCAGAAGCACAAATACGGACAGATCGCCAGAAGTTACGGGCTGACTTCGGAAGAGGTCATGGAAGCCGTGAGGATCATAGAGAGGCTCGACCCGAGGCCGGCCACCAGTCTTTCAGGGAATGAGGCAGCATATGTCGCACCGGATGTTTCTATAGTCAGGACCGATGATGGCTACCAGATCGTGCTGAATGATGAGGGGATGCCCAGGCTTGGACTGAACGCCGCCTATCGGAAACTTCTCCAGAAGAAGGAGAACCTGAACAAGGAAGAACGGACCTTTATGCGGGAGAAACTCCGGCTGGCTATTGAACTTATAAAGAGTCTTGACCAGAGGAACCGTACTATCTTCAAGGTCTCCGAGAGCATTCTGAAGTTTCAGCGGGAATTCTTCGACAGGGGGAGAGAGCTTCTGAAGCCCCTCAATCTGAAGGATGTCGCCCAGGACATCAATATGCACGAAAGTACCATAAGCAGGGTTACATCGAATAAATTTCTCTCCTGCGAGCACGGAGTTTACAGCTTCAGGTTTTTCTTCAGCAGCGCCCTTCAGTCGGGCAATGGGGAGGATGTTTCATCCACATCAGTAAAAGACATCATAAAGAAGATCGTGGCAGCGGAAGACCCGGCAAAGCCTTTGAGCGACAAGCTGATAGCCGATAAGCTCAGCGGGCATAGCATAAAAATCGCGCGAAGGACCGTCGCCAAGTATCGCGAAGAGCTTAAGATCCCTCCTCAGAATATGAGGAAGAAGTACGATTAAAAAGGAGGCATTATGAACATTATCGTAAACGGCAGACATCTTGAAATCACACCTGCTCTCAAGAGTTATTCTATCGAAAAGATGAGCAAATTCGAAAAATATCTTTCCAGCATTTCGGAAGCGGTGGTTACCCTCAGTGTGGAAAAATACCGGCACAAAGCCGAGGTCCTGATGAAGGTCAACGGATACATGATCCAGGCCGAAAGCGTTACAGGGGAGATTTATTCTTCGATAGACGAAGTCGTAGATAAACTGGAAAAGCAGGTAGTCAAATACAAGGAAAAGCTGCAGACGTTCAGGAAGTCGGATAAGAAGAATGTGGAGGATGTTGCTGATAAAACAGGGAATACCGGCAACATTATCAAGTACAAGAAGTTCGAGATGAAGCCCATGAGCCCGGAAGAGGCAGTCGACCAGATGGACCTCCTCGACAAGAACTTCTTCATTTTTGCAAACCTCGCAAGCGGAGACATAAACGTCGTTTACCGCCGCGGCGACGGGAATTACGGCCTCATCGAACCGGTTAAATAACATCATCCCTCCATGCCGGAAGACGGGGAAAGCAGGCTAGGGGTCGTTATCGTAAGTGGGCTTTCGGGCGCCGGCAAGACCGTCGCTCTGAGGGCACTCGAAGATACCGGTTTCTTCTGTATAGATAACCTGCCGGTAACCCTCATCGAATCCTTTCTTTCGACAATAAAGTCGCGGGTCAATATCCAGAATGTCGGCATTGGCGTGGACATCAGGGAGAAAACATTCCTCGGTGATGCATACCGCATCATCAGCTCCCTCAAAGAGCGCTATTCCATAGAGATACTCTTTCTGGAGGCGGAAAAGGAAGTGATGATCCGGAGGTTCAAGGAGACGCGGCGGCCCCATCCGATGATCACGATCAAGATGGCGGCCGACATAGAAGAGGCGATCGATAAAGAGAAGAGTCAGTTGTCCGTTCTTCGGGAAAGCGCGGACAAGATTGTAGATACCTCTAATTATACCCCCCACCAGCTGAGGCAGCTGATCATATCGGCATATGGTCATGCCGATGCCAAACAGGGACTGAATATAGCACTGCTCTCTTTCGGCTATAAGTTCGGTATCCCGCAGAATGCCGATCTCCTCTTCGACGTCAGGTTTCTCCCAAATCCATATTTCGTACCCTCTCTCAGGCAGCTGAACGGTCTCGATAAACAGGTCGCCGACTATGTGCTGTCAAGCCCCGACACCTGGGAACTTCTGTCCAGATTGAACAACCTGCTGGACTTCCTTATACCTCGGTATGTGAAGGAGGGCAGGTCTTATTTGATCGCCGGGGTTGGTTGTACCGGAGGTAAGCATCGGTCTCCTGCAATTGCGCAGGAACTGGCGAGAAATATCAAAGGACACCATGGCATCGAAGTGACGATTATCCACCGGGATATCGAGCTGTAAAATCAACCTGAATCATTTATTTTAATATTAAAATTTGTAATCGACTAAATTCTTGACTTGAAAAAGAAGCCTGTGGTAACTTCAGACGTTTTTTGAAATAGAAACGACAACCCATAACTGATAAAGAAGGTGGTATTATGCTGGAATTTCATTTGAAAGACTTTCTTATCCTGATGGTCAATTTCTTAGTCCTGTTCCTGGTGTTGAGGTCAATGCTCTTCAAACCGCTCGCCCAGGTTTTCAAGGAGCGCGAGGCTGCCACTACGGGGGCACTCCAGGATGCTAAGAACCTGACTGCGAAGAAGGACAGCGCCGTTACTGCTATGAACACGGACATCATGGCTGCAAGGACAAAAGCAAAGGCCTCTCAAAACGCCTTGCGGGACGAGGGTGTTGCCGGGCAGAAGGGAGTGCTCTCGAAGGCCGAATCCGAAGCTGTCCAAATGATCGAAAAAGCGAGAAAAGAGCTGCAGGCCGAATCCGAAAAGGCGCGAGCGGCCCTGAAGACCGATGTTGAGGCATTCTCAGATGAGATTGTCAGAAAGTTGGTGAAGATCTAATGAGAAACAGAAACCTGAGATCAATCATAGCAATTTCAGTCTGCGCACTTCTATTTATAGCGATCCCGGCTATGGCATTCGCTGCCGAAGAGGGGGAGCATCACGGGGAATCCATGATGAGCTGGGTATGGAAAATAGTCAATTTTGGCATACTGGTATTTGCCCTGGTCTATTTCCTTGCCAAACCGATCAAGGAGCATCTGAGACTGAGGCGCGAGCTCATCGAAAAGAGCATCAAGGAGGGCCAGGAGGCCAAGGCACTTGCCGCCAAAGCACTTGCCGAGGTCGAGGAGAGGCTCAAACTCAAGGACAAGGAAGTGGCCGATATTATCTCAGCAGCCGTCGAGTCGGGAGAGCGCGAGAAGGTCCGCCTGGTCGAAGAGGGTGAGAAGCTGAAGGCCAAGATCATCGAGCAGGCCAAGACCAATATCGACTTCGAGGTCAAGAAGGCTAAACAGGCGATACAGGCCGAGGCGGTTGATGCCTCGATCAAGCTGGCCGAAGAGAAGATCAAGGCCAGGATGACGCCGCAGGAGCAGGAGCGTCTCTTGAAAGAATCCATCACACTGATAGAGGGTAAAAATTGAAAAAGGTAACGGGAGTAAAGAAATACGCAAAGAAGTTTTTGGCGAACGTCGAAATGGCTGAAATCCCTCAGGCCATCGAGCAGATGGGGGCCATCACTGGCCTGATGGCAAAGGACAAGAGCTTCAGGACCCTTATCATCAGCCCACTGTTCACGGGTGAAGAGAAGCAGAAAGCGCTGGCCTTCATTTCGGAGAAGATCAAAATCTCCGACAAAGTCGGCAAGTATCTGGGATATCTCTCCAATGAAAAGGTGCTGGGCGGTCTGCCCGAGATCAATGCTGCGATCAACGCACTCTACCTTGACATGAAGAAGCGCGCAAGGGCGATAGTGACCTCGCCGGTGCCGTTCAGCGGGGACTTTGAGAACCAGCTCAAGCAGTCGCTCAAGCAGGTCACAGGTCGTGATATCGATATGGAGTTCATCCTCGATCCGGCCCTTCTTGGAGGGGTCAGGATACGCATCGGCAGCACGATGTATGACAGCAGTATAAAGGGCCAGTTAAGGCTTTTAAGAGATAAGTTCATAGAGGGGTGAAAAGATGGAAATAAAAGTACAAGAGATCAGCGAGTACCTGAAGAAACAGATTTCGGATTTCGAGAAGCGCGTCGATGTCAGCGAAGTGGGTGTTGTCACGAGCGTCGGTGACGGTATCGCGAGGGTTTACGGCCTTGATAACTGCATGGCCTCCGAACTCCTCGAATTCCCCAACGGCGTATACGGAATGGCGCTCAACCTTGAAGAAGACATGGTCGGAACCGTTCTTTTCGGTGAAGACACCCTTATCAAGGAAGGCGACGTCGTAAAGAGGACCGGCAAGATCATGTCGGTTCCGGTTGGTCCCGAGATGGTGGGACGTGTTGTCAACGCTATCGGCCAGCCGATCGACGGCAAAGGTCCCGTTAACACGAAGACGACCAGGATCGTCGACGTTGTTGCGCCTGGTATCATCGACAGGTCTCCCGTCAACCAGCCGATGCAGACCGGAGTCAAGGCAGTCGATGCCATGATCCCGATCGGAAGGGGACAGAGAGAGCTCATCATCGGCGACCGTCAGACTGGCAAGACCGCAATCGGCCTCGACGCCATCATCAACCAGAAGGGCGGCGACGTCGTTTGCATTTACGTTGCGATAGGCCAGAAGAGGGCCTCAGTTGCCCGCGTTGTCAAGACCCTTGAAGAGTACGGCGCGATGGAACATACCATCGTCGTTTGCTCGACAGCCAGCGAGCCGGCCCCTCTTCAGTACATCGCGCCCTATACCGGATGCGCGATGGGCGAATACTTCAGAGACAGCGGCAAGCACGCACTTATCATTTACGATGATTTGAGCAAACAGGCCACCTCTTACAGGCAGCTCTCGCTGCTCCTCAGAAGACCTCCGGGACGTGAAGCATTCCCCGGCGACGTATTCTATCTCCATTCAAGACTGCTGGAAAGGGCTGCA
>JBGOVD010000273.1:0-3943 GCA_041477935.1 Dissulfurispiraceae bacterium
GAGAAAGAAGTTCGATCCCCGGTTGAAATTGTATCAACCCGCTGAATTCATTCTCGACCGGCTTATGGACAGGCTCGAATTCGAAAGGTCGCCCGATACGATAGCACTCCATGTTACCTGCAGTACGATCAAGATGGGAAGCGCTGATAAATTAAGGACGCTGGCCGAAATTTGCGCAGAAAATGTGGTCATCCCGCACGGTATCGCCTGCTGCGGATTTGCCGGAGACCGCGGCTTCAGTTTCCCGGAATTAAATGAGTCTTCCCTGGCCGACCTCAAAGCCGCGCTGCCGTCCGATACGACAGCGGGCTATTCGAACAGCCGCACCTGCGAGATCGGCCTGTCGCTCCACAGCGGAATACCATATCAATCGATTGTATATCTAGTGGATAAATGCACGGTTAGGAAGTAAACCCACGCAGCTATCTTGAATAAGGGGAATATTTATTTACATGCATCGGTGCGTGATATAATAAGACAAATTCAATAGTTAGGAGGGATCTGTGATAAAGACGAAAGAGCTTTTTGATGAGGCAAATTCGCTGCCGATAGATATGAGAATGCAACTTGTAGAAAAACTTCTGCAGAGCTTGAATCCCACGCAAAAAGAGATAGACAAATTGTGGGCAAAAGAGGCAGAAAAAAGAGTTGAAGAAATAAGGAACGGTAAAGTAAAGACGATACCAGGAGAAAAAGTATTTAAAAGAATACGCAGCAGGTTGAGTTCTTGAAATAGAGAAAAAAGGGCATAAAAGCCATAAATTACCTGACCTTTCTCAGAAATGGTACCGCCAGCATCCACGGTAATGTAAGGTATTTGGGGTCCCTGAAATTCGCCAGCCCGATAACCATTGCATCATGACCTTGTGACGGCTGATCGCGATATGTTTTGAACATCCTGTCCCACCATGGAAAGTTGAACCCGAAGTTGCTGTTGGTTTCTTCGATGATGACGGAATGGTGGACGCGGTGCATGTCCGGGGTTACTACTATTTTTCGCAGAAATGCGTCGATAGCGATTGGAATGCGGACATTGCTGTGATTAAACATTGAAGTAGCATTAAGCAGGATTTCAAACACCAGGACCGACCAGGCCGGCGCCCCCAGGTTGACTACCACCGAAACCTTGATAACCATCGATGCGACTATTTCGATGGTATGAAACCGGGCTCCGGTCGAAACATCTATGTCGAGGTCGGTATGGTGCATCCTGTGCAGGCGCCAGAACAGCGGCACTTTATGAAATAAAAAATGCTGTGCGTATATGGTCAGGTCAAGCAGGACAAGGGATAGAATGCCTGCAAGGAAGGAAGGCAATCCGAGAGTATTGAAAAGCCCCCACGAACTCAGTTCGCCTACCATGGCAGTACCCACGGCGGCTGCCGGGAAAAGAAACCTTACGACGTACGAGTTGAGAATTGTTAAGGATAGGTTGTGAAACCATCTCTGAGGCTTGGGAGCTGTTAACTTGCGGCGTGGTGCGGCTAACTCCCATATGCTCATGATGACAAATACGGCAACGAAACATCCGAGCCTGATAAATAATTCATTGCCGATAATGAACATATTCATGAGTCGCAAATTCCAATGAGCGAGAAGGTCATATATAAGAATACCTGAAATTGATATTCACGTCACGCCGAAATTTTACAATTGAGCTTATGATTCCAGTCATGCCCGAGTTTTGTTGTCGGGCATCCATTCTTACTTAAATTGGATTCCAGTTTTCGGGTATGACGTTCATCTTAGGGGGCAAGTCAGCAATCTCTTTACTGCTTTTCTATTCCGTACGAGCGCGCCTCCTCGACTTTCCTGATCTCCCGTCCCTTCCAGAGCATGTAGATGGCGGGGTATATGATGAGTTCAAGGATTGTGGATGTGACAACGCCTCCGACCATCGGGGCAGCTATACGTTTCATTACGTCGGCGCCGGTGCCGTGGCTGAACATTATCGGTATCAGTCCCGCAAGGATGACTGATACGGTCATGATCTTGGGCCTAATCCTCTTGACGGCGCCGTCCATAACGGCCTCTTTCAGAGCACCCATATTTATGAGCTTGCCTTCACTCTTCCATCTCTCATGTGCCAGATCAAGATAAAGAAGCATTACGACGCCGGTTTCGGCATCGAGGCCAGCTAGTGCTATAATGCCGACCCATACTGCGATGCTCATGTTGTAGCCGAGCAGATAGAGCAGCCAGAACGACCCTACGAGTGAGAAAGGCACCGCAGAAAGCACGATCAGTGTTTTGGCAAAAGACTTTGTGTTGAAATAGATAAGGATGATGATGACGAATAGGGTTAACGGTATAACCAGCTTCAGTCGTTCGTGGGTTTTTACCAGGTATTCATACTCACCGCTCCACTGGAGTCTGTATCCATCTGGGATTTTCAGAGAAGAGATCTTTTTTTTAGCCTCGTCGACATAGCCGCCCACGTCCCTTCCGGAAAAATCTATATAGACGTATGAGGTGAGTAATCCCTCTTCGCTCTTGATTGCCGTAGGACCTTTTACTATTTTGATATCCGCGAGTTCGCCGAGAGGCACCTGGGTAATCCTCGACTGAGTGGGTATTCCCGGAGCGGTCGCAGGCGCGGGGCCTTCCATGACAGGGACGAGGATCCTTTTGATGTCTTCGGGGTCGCTCCTCATGTCCCTGAAATAGCGTACGTTTACGGGATATCGCTCTCTTCCTTCGACGGTGGTGGTGAGGTTCATGCCGCCTATGGCGGACTGGATAATCTCCTGCACATCTTTCACGGTGAGGCCATAACGGGCAATTGCTTCCCGTTTTACGTCTATATCGAAGAAATATCCGGTCGTCACACGCTCGGCATACGCACTCCGCGTGCCCGGGACTTCTTGTATCCTTTTTTCAATCTCTTCTCCTATTCGCTCGATCTCATTGAGGTCTCGTCCCAGGATCTTGATGCCTACAGGGGTCCTGATGCCTGTAGAAAGCATGTCGATACGCGCCTTGATCGGCATGGTAAATGAGTTGGCCACACCGGGGATGGTTAGTGCGTCGTTCATTTCGGTTTTCAGCTTCTCCACGGTCATGCCCGGTCTCCATTGGGCTTCAGGTTTAAGATTGACGACGGTCTCGAACATCTCCAGCGGGGCAGGGTCAGTAGGCGTCTCTGCGCGACCGGCCTTGCCAAAGACTTGCGACACTTCCGGTACCTTCATCAGTATGTGGTCCTGAATCTGGATGAGTTTCGACACTTCAGATATCGACGCTCCCGGTACAGTCACCGGCATGTACATGAGAGAGCCTTCATATAGTGGCGGCATGAACTCCGTGCCGAGCTTTATGAACGGATATGCAGTCAGCGCCATGATGACGACAGCAATTATAATGACCGTTTTTTTATAGTTGAGTGCGAGACGCGCAACCGGCTCGTAGAGCTTGCGAAGAATCATGCTCACAGGGTGACGCTCCTCAGGATAAATGATAAAGAGGTATTTAATGATGGGCACTTTGCTGAGTGCTCCCTCCCTGATGAAAAGGGTCATAAGTACTGGCGTCAGCGTAACAGCCAGAAATGATGAGAAAAGCATGGCGAAGGTCTTTGTATATGCGAGCGGTTTGAATAGTCTTCCGGCCTGCCCCTGCAGGGTAAACACCGGCAAGAATCCGACGGTGATAACGAGAAGAGAGAAGAAAAGCGACGGACCGACTTCCTTGGCGGCATCGATTATTACCTCCAGCCTGCTGCAATATAGCTCGTGATTGCATTCCCAAAGCTCCATCTTCTTGTGGGCGTTTTCGACCATGATGATCGAAGCATCAACCATGGCCCCGATAGCTATGGCGATGCCGCTCAGGCTCATAATATTGGAAGAGACTCCAAGAAAATGCATGCATATAAACGATATAATGATCGCTATCGGCAGGGTTAGGATAACCACAAGTGCGCTCGGCAGATGGAACAGGAATA
>JBGOVD010000183.1:0-5095 GCA_041477935.1 Dissulfurispiraceae bacterium
CGATAGGGGCATTACCGTCAGGAGCGTTGCCCTCGATCTTTCATGCCTCGCTACACTCTGCCGGTTCATTACCGGACTCGATTCCTTCATCTTTGCCGGAATCGGCAGAAATGGATGCGGCGGCGGAGCGGTCCATGGAGGCATTTTAAAGGCAGCTTCCTCACATGATTTCCAAAAGTATGACGATCAGCACAGGGCGGAAGGCGTGGAGGAGTTTATCACGATGCAGCAAAAGTTTTTCGATGGCATCTCCAAAGAAGTGCCTGTCCTGATATCCTTCGGAGAAGATAAGGAGTTTGGGGAGGTCCTTCTGCAAAGAGGCAGGGTATCTTTCAAGCCCATCGAAGGGAGCGACAAGGAAATCAGCGGACTATCCAAGTTCAAAGGGATAAGTGACTCCCTCACCGGCGCAGCAATCGAGCATCTCTGGCCCGGCGCCCGTGGCTTTAATCTGCTTTCCAAAGGGCTGAGGGAGCGGGTAAAAATGCCCTTTCTGCTTACCTCTATTCTAGCCTTTGGCATAGTAGCGTGTATAGGCGCGTATCTTTTTCTACCGATACAAACTGAAACAGACCGGCTTGCCGAGATCGACAGGCAGATAAACTCGAGAAAGGATGAGATCAGGTACATAGAAAAGATCAAAGGCGAAATAGAGGCCACCAACAAGCAGATTGCCCTGATCAACAACTTCAAGCACGGAAAACCGTTTTACATGGACATGATGAAGGAACTCACGCAGGTCGTGCCGAAGAATTCATGGCTTACCAGAGTCAGGATCGCAGGTTCACAGGTGAATATAGAAGGGTATGCACCGTCTGCCACATCCCTGATTCAACTGCTTGAGGCATCCAAGTATTTCGAGAAGGTCGAATTCTCTTCCCCGACTTTCAGGGATGCCCGACAGAATATGGACCGGTTTCAGATAAAGGCTGATATCAAGGAATTAAAGCCGGAGGGTGCCGTACATGAAAAGAAATAAAAGACTTCTCATGCTGGCCGTGCCGGTAATGGCAGTGCTTCTTTCTATTGTCCTGTACGAGTATGTGTATGTAGGCGTGAGGGCGGAGATCGCCTCAATAAGGGAGCGGCAGGACGCAAAAATGCAGACTCTGAAGAGATATGTGGCCCTTATCGCTGAAAAACCGGAACTGGAGAAACAACTGGCCGCCCTGAAGGAGCAGGCGAAGGCAGAGGGGGGCAAGCTGGTCGAGGGCGAACCGAGTTCATTGGCATCGGCGAATTTGCAGGGATTGGTAAAGGGCATCGTTACCGGAAGGGGAGGGACGATTTCAAGCGAAAGAATAGGCAAGCCCGAGGACCTCGAAAAAGCGCCGACACCGCCTGCCGGTACGGCAGCACCGGCGGCCAAGGCCACTGCTGCGAAAAAGAATGCAAAGGCCCCGGAGGGACCGAAACTCCAGGTCTTAAGCGTAAGCATCGACGCGACATTGCCCGATACAGCTGCGATGGGCGATATCCTGTATTCGATAGAGACAAGGACGTCGTATCTTGTTTTAAAGGAGCTGGATCTGAGGGTCAGAAATTTCAGGGACCCGAGAGATCTCATGTTGCGAATAGATGTGACCGGGTTATACGGGGGGAAGTGATGTGATGCGGGCGCTTCTTAAGCAGATCAACATACTGAATTGCATTTTGATTGTCGGCATAATCGTTTTCTGCTATTTTGTCCTTGTCCCGATATTGACGATCGAGGTCAGAGTGCCGGCGCCTTCAAACGTCCCGTTAAAAACGGCCGGACAAACGCAGGCGGCTGTCGCCGAGCAGGGGGCGCCGCCTCCTCTTCAGGAATATGCTGTCATTGCAGAGAAGAACCTGTTTCATCCCGACAGGATAATCCCGGTAGTGAAGAAAGAAGAAACAATCCCGAGGCCTGAATTCGTCCTCAATGGGACGTTGATTGTCGATAACGTCCGCATTGCCTATATCAGCGACAAAAAAGCGCCGCGTACTACACCGGGGAGGGGTAAGCGTCAGGTTGGACTCAAGCCCGGCGAGACCCTGAGCGGGTATACTTTGAAAGATGTACTCCCCGACGGTGCGGTAATGGTGCGAGGCGACGACAGGATCGAGCTGAAAGTAATATCACCGGAAAGCAAAAAAGAAAGAGGCGAGAGCGGGGCCCCTGCCATTCCCGGCGCAAAGACTGTACAGCCGGCAAGGCCGACCCCGGTTGGTCCGCAAGCGACGCCCCCATCTTCAGTGACGAATCAGGCGCCGACCGGCCAGGTCCCGTCTGTGCAGCAAAGTCCTGTTACTCCCCCCGGACCATCGAGAAGCCGCAGCCGGGGCGGACGCTAAAAGAATTGCTTGAAATGCGATCTTTGGCGATAGCGGGGAAATAATGGAAAAGATAATTGTCACGGGCGGCGCGGGATTTATCGGCTCCAACCTTCTGAATCTGCTTGTGCCGGGGAATCCGGATTGCCTCTTTATCAATCTCGACATGCTTACCTATGCGGCGAACTTATACAGCCTCAGGGACATTGAGGGTTGCCGCAATTATATCTTTGAGCAGGGCGATATAGCAGACCTGGAAACAGTCAGGAATCTGTTTCGGAGATATGAGCCTGACGGCGTGATACACCTTGCCGCTGAAAGCCATGTGGATAGAAGTATAGTTGACCCCTCTGCCTTCATCAGGACGAATATCACCGGGACATTCAATCTTCTTGAGGCCTGCAAGACCCACTGGAAAACGGGGGGCGGCAATCTCTTTCATCATGTAAGCACCGACGAAGTATATGGTTCCCTGGGTGATACCGGTCTTTTTACCGAGGAGACCAGATACGACCCCAGCAGCCCGTATTCCGCATCAAAAGCGGCGAGCGATCATCTGGTCAGGGCATATCACAGGACATACGGCATTCCGGTCAAGATTACAAATTGTTCGAATAATTACGGTCCGCGCCAATTCCCTGAAAAACTGGTCCCTCTTATGATTTTAAACGCGATTGAGGGTAAGCCGCTCCCTGTTTACGGGAAGGGCGCAAACGTGCGTGACTGGTTATTTGTCGAAGACCACTGCGAGGCTATCTGGCTTGTCTTCGAGAAAGGCAGGATCGGAGAAACATACAACATCGGCGGCAATAGCGAAAGAAGAAACATCGAGGTCGTGAAGTCAATCTGCAATGTCCTCTCGAAAGAGACAGAAAGACCGCTGGCAGAGCTGGAAGGTCTCATAACATATGTAACCGACCGACCCGGTCATGATCTCAGGTACGCCATAGATGCATCTAAATTGAAACGCGAGCTCGGATGGCAGCCGAAGGAGACTTTTGAAACGGGCCTCGGAAAGACTGTCCGCTGGTACCTGGGAAACAGCGAATGGATCGGGAAGATCAAGACGGGAGAGTACCGCAGCTGGATAGCGAAAAACTATGGAGAGAGGGATTCCAGTGCTCAATGACAAGATATTCAGGGAATATGATGTAAGAGGTATTGCCGGCAGCGACATCGACCGCGACGTGGCCTTTTCCCTTGGAAGGGCCTTTGCTGTTTTCCTGAAAAGGCGCAACCCGGATGCGAAAAAAGCAAGTGTGGGCCGGGATGTCAGGCTGAGTTCGGACGGGTTAGCGGCGGGTGTTATGGATGGCATCCGGACCGAAGGGATCGACGTAGTAGATATCGGGGTCTGCCCGACGCCGCTCCAATATTATTCCATAGTGCACCTGGGGCTTGACGGCGGCATCATGGTAACCGGCAGCCACAACCCTCCCGAATATAACGGGTTCAAGATCAGCGTGGGCAGGGAGACGATTCACGGAACAGATATCCAGATGCTAAAAGAGATCATCGAGAAGGGTGACTGGGGCAAGTCTGATATCGACGGCGGTATCAGCTGTTTCGATATCGACGAGGTTTACAGGCGGTATATGCTTAGTGAGTTTTCATATTTAAACGGTCCCTCCTTTAAGAGGCTGAAGGTCGTGGTCGATGCAGGCAATGGGACGGCAGGCGCAATTGCCCCTTATATCCTCTCTCAAATAGGGTGTGACGTAATACAGCTTTATTGCGAACCCGACGGGAACTTTCCAAATCACCATCCCGACCCGACGGTCGTCGAAAATATCCGTGACCTGATTGAAGAGACGAAAAGGTCCGGGGCGGATATCGGGGTTGGTTATGATGGAGATTCAGACAGGATAGGAGTGGTTGACCGGGGCGGCAACATTATCTGGGGAGACCAGCTCATGATAGTGCTCGGCCGCGAGGTGCTGAAGAAGTATCCCGGCGCCAGGATCATCGGCGATGTGAAATGCTCTCAGCTCATGTTCGATGATATAAAGGAAAAAGGCGGTGTCCCTGTCATGTGGAAAACGGGCCATTCGCTGATAAAGCAGAAGATGAGGGATGAGGGTGCGCTCATTGCAGGCGAATTCAGCGGTCATATCTTTATTGCCGACCGTTATTTCGGTTTTGATGACGCGCTATATACTACTTTCAGGCTTGTAGAGATAATGAAACAGACCGGAAAGGACATCCTCGAACTGCTCTCCGATGTTCCGAAGTTATACTACACGCCTGAGATAAGGGTTGACTGTGCGGATGACAAGAAAAAAGCTGCCGTCAACAAGATCGTTGAGAAGTTTGTCGCATACAGGGAAAACGGCGATTCTCCGTGCCGCATAGTGGACCTTGATACGACTGACGGCGTAAGGGTGGTATTCGAGGACGGATGGGGGCTGGTGCGTTCAAGCAACACTCAACCCGTGGTTGTTATGAGGGTCGAGGCCAGGAGTGAAGCCGGCCTTGAGAAGTACAGGGCGTTTCTCGATGATGAATTCAGAAAGGCAAGCATGTAGAGTCTGTGAGGGGAGCAAATAAATAACGGAGGGAATTGATCATGAAGGCGCTTATTCTTGCGGGTGGGAGTGGAACGAGGCTCTGGCCCTTGTCGAGAAAGAACTATCCCAAGCAGTTTCTTAAGATAAATGGTGAGCGGTCGCTCCTTCAGCAGACGGCCGAACGGCTCCTGAACCTGCTTTCCCTTGACGATATAGTCGTTATGACCAACAAGGAATACCGGTTTCATGTCGGCACCGATATGAGTTCGCTCTCTTCCGTCGGTTCAGCC
>JBGOVD010000293.1:0-3710 GCA_041477935.1 Dissulfurispiraceae bacterium
CTCCGCTACCGAATTCAGAGGCAGGCCCATGACATTGAAAAAATCCCCCTCGATCCTCCTGACGATCAATGCCCCGAGGCCTTGAACGCCATAAGCCCCCGCTTTATCGAGAGGTTCGCCGGATTTGATGTACGTCTCTATCTCGTCTTCATTCAACCTCTTGAAGAAAACCTTCGATTCGACCGCCCGCGAGAGCTTCTTTCCGGTGTCGGCGTCCATGATAGTGAATCCGGTGATTACGGTATGTGCCTTGCCGCTCAAGGTTTTAAGCATCTCTTTTGCTTCTTTTTTATCGCGCGGTTTTCCGAATACACTGTTCCTTAATACCACTATCGTGTCGGCGGAAATGATGAGAGCATTCTTATACCTGCCGGCTACTGCCTTAGCCTTGCCGACTGAATGAGAAATGGCGAGTTCATGCGGTTTCAGGCCGATGTCCATGTTCTCTTCGTAATCGCTTTCATCGACCTTGAATTTAAGGCCTGTCTTTTCAAGGATCTCTTTTCTCCTGGGAGATGCTGATGCGAGAATAATAGTTTTCATATTATGCGTATTGACCCGCCGCGAATCCTGACGACCACGCCCACTGGAGATTATACCCTCCGAGCTGTCCCGAGACATCGACTACTTCGCCGGTGAAGAATAGGCCGGGAACTCTCTTTGATTCCATTGTCTTGGATGAAAGCTCGTCCGTATCGATGCCGCCGACCGTGATCTCGGCTTTTTTAAAACCCTCGGTACCTGCGGGTGTTATAGTCCAGTTGTGCAGTCTGGAGGCAATATCCCTTAACTCCTTTTCCGAATATGTACATAGAGGCCTCGAAGAGGCATTAAGTTCAGACCATTTGTGGGCGAGGCGGCGTGAAAGATATTCAGAGAGCAAGTTTGCAAGTTCGACTTTGCTCCCGCGCTGCGACATGAATAGTTCAAAAGCATCGACTTCAGGCAACAGGTCGACGGCAAGCTTTTGACCGCTATCCCAATATGATGATATTTGGAGGATAGCCGGCCCGCTCAGACCTCGATGGGTAAAGAGGACTTCGCCCTGAAAGCGCTTTTTTCCGCAGCTTACCCCTGCCGCAAGAGATATGCCGCTCAAATCTTTGTAGAATTCCAATTCTTTGCGCTCAAAGACGAGAGGGACCAAGGCCGGTTTCAGGCTGGTGACCTTCATCTCAAATTTCTCGGCTGTGCGGTACCCGATGTCCGTGGCGCCGAGTTCGGGATAAGAGAGCCCGCCGGTCGCCACTACGAGAGAGTCTGCGTTTATCATCCCTTCATCCGTGGATATTGAGAAGCCATTCGCTCTCGATATCTCTCCGACCTTGCAGTTCAGCCGAATTTCGGCACCGGCCATCTTGCATTCATCATGGAGCATATTCACAATCTCTGCGGACGACCTCCGGCAGAAGAGCTGGCCTTTTTCCCTTTCCTCATACGCGATTTTGTGCCGGTCGAGCATACTGATAAAATCGTGCTGGGTGAATCGCGCAAGGGCGGATTTGCAGAAGTGAGGATTGGAGGAAATGTAGTTGTCGGGCCGCAGATCGATATTAGTAAAATTGCATCGACCGCCGCCTGAGACCCTGATCTTTTTTCCGATCTTCTCCATGTGATCGAGGACCAGCACGGACCGCCCTCTCTTCCCGGCCTCTATGGCGCACATGAGCCCCGAAGCACCAGCACCTATGATAACGACATCTTTTTTAATTGTCGGCTGGTTCGCTGTAGAGGGCATCGGGTATTATAGCTGACGCGGGGAAAGAGGGTCACGCTGGTGTTAGCAGAAAGAGGCCCGGCTTGAAGCGTCTGGGAGTCGAGCGCACTGTGGAGTTTGCGGGCGCATCAATCGCCTTAATTACATACCGGCGCTCTCTATTATGGTATAATTTTCTTATAAATCAGGCAGGTAAATTTTATGAAGACAATTGACATATTAAAGAACACCGACACAGCTATTAAAAACCGCTTCGGAGTCAAAAGAATCGGCATCTTCGGGTCGTTTGCCAGAGGCGAAGAGCGCAGCGATAGTGATCTCGATGTCCTGGTTGATTTTGAGGAAGGCAAAAAAACATTTGATAATTACATGGATCTGAAGTTCTATCTCGAAGAACTTTTTGGCCGTAAAGTCGACCTTGTTACAGTAAATGCTTTGAGGCCCCAGCTAAGAACAGCCATATTGCGCGAAACGGTCTATGCCTAGAGATTTCAAACTATACCTTGACGATATCCTCGAATCGATAAATAGAATACTTGAATATTCCAGTGGATTGCCCTCAGAAACCCTGCTGACAGACAAAATGCGGCTGGACGCTATCGTTCGGAACCTCGAAATTATCGGCGAGGCATCCGGCAAGCTTCCGGTTGAGATCAAAGCTAAATACCCTGCAATCGAGTGGAAAAAGATAGCTAATTTCAGAAACTTGCTTGCACATGAATATTTCGGAATTGATTATGAAATTCTCTGGGATATAATCAATAACAAAATCCCACAACTTCAGAAAGTCGTTCGGGGTATGATCTCGGCAGAAAGGTGATTGACCAGGTAATTTCTTTGATAAAAATCAGCCTTCACACTTTATCATCAACACAGATCTCTTCGAAATGCATCTCCAAAAGGTCGATAAAGAGGATGCGGCCTTTCATTGAACTGTTTCTGTTCGATATTATTTTGCAGACCTCAGCGGTCTGAAGTGCTGCTACGAACGCCGGAGCAAAGGCAGGGTTGCCCACCTCTTTTTCGATGCCTTTTTTATCTCCGCATTTTTCCAGGAGATCGAGCACCGTTTGCTCTCCGGGCAACTGGATAGCGGTCTGCCCGAACCATCCGGCGATGGCTCCGTGCACGAGAGGCATCGCAAGTTCGGCGCATCCCCTGGCCAATTCGATTCTGACGGGGATTGAATCGAGAGCATCGACCACTACGTCGCAGCCGTTCAGAAAGAAAGCTGCATTGTCGGAACGCAGCGCCTGCGGGATGGCGACCACTGTAATGGCAGGATTGATCTTCTGCACTCTTTCAGTCGCAGCAGCCGTCTTTAGCTGTCCGAGGGTTTCGAGAGTGCATAATATCTGGCGATTGAGGTTATGCTCCTCGAAATGATCGGGATCAACCGCTACAATGGTCCCGACACCGAGCCGCGCGAGTTCCTCGATCACATATCCTCCGAGCCCGCCGCATCCTATCACTGCAACTCTGGCCTTGAACAGGGCAAGCTGCTGTTCGATGGAGAGGGTATTCCGGTTCCGCTGATAACGCGCAGGGAGGAGGTTTGCCTTAAGAGCCGCTTCTTCGATGAAGCCCGGAGACCGGTTGAATTTACGGGATGCTTCATCGAGTATAGTTTGATGCACGATATCATCTTCGGCGTGCGCCTTCAGAAAATCCTGCACCTGATCCATTTATCCACCGCCTATAGGAGGGAATATCGACAGCGTGTCATTATCGAGCATAACATGATCAGGTCCTGCGTGTTTGCCGTTAACAAAGATGATCGCCGCCTCACTTTCGGAGATAGCGAGATCGTTCAATGCATCGAGAACCGTGGTGCCGGCAGGGTATTCCCTCTGGTCGGTGTCGAAGCGATCTTTTCTGAGAGTAGCGAAGAGGTTTATTTTTATATGCATGGGAGAGAAGAAGGGGAGAGGAGCGAAGTCCTCTCCCCGAATTATTACCAGTTGAAAACCTTGTCCAGGTCCTCGTCTTTGAC
>JBGOVD010000276.1:0-3881 GCA_041477935.1 Dissulfurispiraceae bacterium
GATGGGTAAAAAAAATGAGGCCGTGAAAGAATACCAGCAAGTTCTCGAAAAGGCCGATGATCACGTACCTGCTATGAATAATCTTGCATTTCTCTATCTGCAAGGACTAGGCAGCAAGGAAAAAGCCCTTGAACTTGCCATAAGGGCTTATCGTGCAGCTCCGGAAAATCCGCAGATTATGGACACCCTCGGTTACGCGCTTGTCATGAACAACCGGCCCAAGGAGGCTTTCGAAATACTTAGGAATGCGGCCATGTTGCTTCCGGATGACCCTTCAGTCCAGTATCATCTCGCCCTGGCTTATAAGGACAGCGGTGATGCCGGTCATGCTCGGGAATTCGTTTCGAGGGCATTGAAATCGAGTGATTTCCCGGAAGCAAAGGAAGCGCAGCTGCTTCTTACCCAGTTGAACGGAAGGAAATTATAAGTGCCGATGGCTTCGCAAATCCGAAAGAGTCACTGCCATCCGGACCGTGTCATTGAAGAATACAGGAAAAGGGATGATCACTAAATGACGCAAAGAATTGCGCTGCTCATATTTGGCGATGTATTGTTTGCAATACTGGCGCTATATGCCGCCATGATTGGAATGCACCAGCAGAATAAAATCCCGCTCCCGGCGGATATTTTTATTTTTGCGTCAGTTCTTCTTTTCTCATCCTATTTCTTAGAGCTCTACAGTCGGAATAAAATCTATTCGTTTATCGCAAAAGAGAGGCTGGCGGCCATCTGTCTCAACCTTATAATTTCCTTTATCGCTCTTTCGACAGTTCTCTTCCTGGCCCCTTCTGAAGTATTGGGGAGACGAGTATTGATTATCTCTCTGAGCATCTTTGGACTGTTTCAACTCATATGGCATTATGCATATGTAGCTATCTTAAATGATGACAGTATGGCGCAAAGGGTGCTTATACTCGGCAGGGGCAACCTCGCAAGGATAATGGAGCGCATTATACTGCTCAAACAGGCCAATTATATTTTTACCGGGTACTACGACATATCAGTCAGGAATGAGGAGGCACCAGATGCATCAATACAAACCATGTGCTCCGGGCTGGTGGAATATGCAAGAAAAGAGAAGATAGACAAGCTTGTGGTGGCACTGACGGAAAGAAGGGGGAGTTTCCCGCTTCAGGAATTATTGGCCTGCAAGTTTACCGGTATCGAAATAGTGGATGCGCCTTCTTTTTATGAAGAGATAATGGGTAAATTGCTCATAGAAAATATTACGCCGGGATGGTTCATTTTCTCAGATGGATTTAAACTTGATTATACAAGGAAAGTCATCAAAAGGATTGTAGATATTTTTTGTGCATTAATAGGCTTTATTCTGAGTTTGCCGCTGTTTCCTCTAATTACCATGCTGATCAAGCTCGATTCAAGAGGACCGGTCTTCTACCGGCAGTTGCGTGTCGGAGAGGGTGAAAAGAATTTCAAGCTCATCAAATTCAGGACTATGAAACAGGACGCCGAGACTTCTACGGGGGCTGTTTGGGCTAAAAAGAATGACTGCAGGGTGACCAGGATAGGAAAAATTCTAAGAAAGCTCCGACTCGATGAACTTCCGCAATTTATAAACGTTTTGAGAGGTGATATGAGCTTAATCGGTCCCCGCCCGGAAAGGCCTGAATTTGTCGAAAAGCTCAAACAGACGATACCATATTACGGCAACAGGCACTTTGTGAAACCGGGCATCACAGGCTGGGCGCAGATAAAGTACCCGTACGGCGCGTCCGAGGAAGACGCCCTGGAAAAACTCCGTTATGATCTGTACTATATAAAGAATCTTTCTCCACTGCTTGATATGTCGATTATCATAGATACGATCAAAGTCGTCCTCTTCGGACGGGGAGCACGATAAGGAGGAAACATGAAGACAACGATTTTGTTAATTATGGTGATCATTATTGGGTTCCTTGGCACAGCACATGCCGAAATCTATGTTATTGGTCCTGAGGATGTTCTTCAGATCTCTGTATGGGGCAGTCCGGAATTAAGCGTCCAACAATTGCCTGTCAGGCCTGACGGACTGATTTCAGTGCCTCTTGTGGGTGACGTTAAAGCTGACGGGATGACGCCGGACCAGCTGAAAGAGTTCCTTGAAAAGGAGTATTCCAAGTTTATCAAGGCCCCGAATGTAAGCGTCATCGTAACGGCTGTAAACAGCTTTAAGGTTTTTGTCGTCGGAGGCGGAGTGGCAGCGGGTAGCGGTTCGTCCTCAGGGGCAATTGTATTAAAGAGAAATACAACATTGCTTCAGCTGCTTGCCCAACTCGGTTCGCTTCAGGGGGCGGACCTGAAGAGTGCATATGTTCAGAGGGCCGGCAAGAAAATGCCTGTCAATTTCATGAGATTGATAGAAAACGGAGATGCATCGCAGGACATTGATCTGCATCGCGACGATGTTATTTTCATTCCTCCCGATCTGGAAAACCGAATCAAGGTGGTCGGCGCCGTGAGAAACCCCGGTCTGTTTCCGTATGTAAAGGGAATGACTGCTCTTGATGCCGTATTGAGTGCCGGAGGTTTCACTGATTTCGCCAGCCAGAACAGTGTAGTAATTGTAAGGCAGGAGGGCGGCGAAACAAAAAATATCGAGGTCAGATTAAAGGATGTTATAAAGGGTGGAGATTTTAGCAAAAACGTACCGTTGAAGCCGGGAGATATGGTAAATGTCAAATCGGGTATTTTTTAGTATTCTGAGGGGGGAGCATGTCGGAAAGCAGTATTAACAGTGTTGAATTAAAGCGTTATTGGGGCCTTATACTGCGCAGGAAATACCTGGCGCTGTCAGTGGCCCTGGCAGTATTATCAGCCTGCACACTTGCCGGATTTATTATGCCAAAAGTGTATGAAGCAACTTCTACGATATTCATTCAGAGAAGCACGCTGATCAATCCGCTTATCCAGGGAGTCGGAGTTGCCGGTAACATGGAAGAAGGGCTCAGGACGCTAAGAGACAGTATGACCAGCAGAAACATAATCAGCCGTGTGATCAAGAAGCTCGATATGGACGCTGGAGACGCCAAATCACCAAAGCATGAAGCACTTGTCGACGGTATAAAAAAAGGCATTTCTATTAACGTTAAGAGCGGGGGAGGTCGAGAGACTACCGACCTGTTCATAGTATCATATCGCGGGCACAATCCTAAGAATGTCAAGGATGTCGTCAACACGCTTGTGGAGGAGTATATCTCCGAGACGGTGGGTTACAGAAGGACTGATGCTTACGGTGCGTTTGAATTTGTGCAAAACCAACTTACGGAATATAAGACCAAGCTGGAGGATTCCGATAAAGCCATCAGGGCGTTCAGGGAGAAAAATCCTGATATAGTGCCTCAAACCGAAGGCGCCGTGCTTACGCGAATGGAAGCTTTTCAGACTCAGAAGATAGACGCGGACATCAAGATCCAGGAGTTGCTGCGCAGAAGAGAAAACCTTAAGAAGCAACTATCAGGCGAAAAAGAACTTACCGTTGCGTTTGTAACGCGTGAAGGATCTCCGGAAGCACGGCTATCCTACCTGAACAATCAGCTTATTCTGTTATCGACTAAGTTTACCAACAAACATCCGGAAATCCTTAAGACAAAAGCTGAAATTGAAGAGCTGAAAAAACAGATAGCTCACGCCAAGGCTAACCCTTCTGATGCCGGAGGCTCTGAAACGTCGACCCTCAATCCTATCTATCAGCAAATAAGAGAAGACCTCGCAAGGACCGAAGCAGAGATTGATTCCCTTAAAGCCCGTTCTTCTGAACTCCTGCGCCAACAGCAACAGGCCAAAAGCGTTTTGGGTGGCATGCCGAAGGAACAGGAAGAATGGACAAAGCTTCAAAGAGACAGGAACGTTTATCAACACATATACGACGATTTGCTGAACAA
>JBGOVD010000160.1:0-5392 GCA_041477935.1 Dissulfurispiraceae bacterium
AAATCCTTGCGTGACCTCCAGGAATGGACTTACTCTGAAGAAAGCGGCGCTAAAGGGTGGCGGCTTACCAGCGTGCTGCCGGAATTTAAATAAGCGCAGGGGCGCAATGAATTGCGCCCCTGCGCTTATTTATCGCCCGTCCCCTTTGCAAAGAATTTGTAATTGTTGCGTCCCAGGCTTTTTGCGCGGTACATGGCCATATCCGCATTTTTCAGCAGGACATCGCCGTCTTCTCCGTCATCGGGATAGATGGCGATGCCGATACTCGAACTGATCGTCAACTCCTGCCCATTAATATGCATCGGTAATGCCTGCATCTCGATGATCCTCGCAGCTATAGCGGCAGCCTCGCAAGGCTGCTCTATGTCCTGAAGCACAATTACGAACTCGTCTCCGCCAAACCTCGAAAGTGTATCGTTCTTTCGCAGGCATTGAGGAATCCATTTTGACACCTCCCTGAGCAAAGCGTCGCCCGCGTCATGCCCGTAAAGATCATTGATTTCCTTGAACCGGTCGAGATCGAGAAACATGATGCCCGCTTTTTTTTCGTTGCGGCTGGCCGTAGCCAGAGCCAGTTGAATGCGGTCCCGGAGAAGAAACCGGTTAGGCAAGCCTGTGAGTTGATCATAAAATGCCATTTCACGAATGTGCTCTTCAGTCTCGACCCTCATCGTCACATCGCTTATGATCAGGACCGCGCCGGCGGTTTCACCGGATTCGTCCAACCTAGACAAGGTAAATTCGAATATGCCGCGGGGCCTCTCAAGCTCATGGGTCCATGCCACTTTACGTCGTGATGAAAGAGATGCGATATCGGGCCACTCTTTTGGGACATTAACAGCGCCTAAAATAACGCTGTACCCATAGTGGCCCCTGACTTTTTCAGTCGATGTCCGAAACCAATCCTCGGCAGTGCGGTTCAACCTCAAGATACGGCTATTTTTATCCAGGATCACGACAGCCTCGTTTACGGAATTGAAAGTTCGTTCCCAATCGGCGGCTGAACGCTGCAAGGAACCGAGAGTACGCTTCAGTTCCGTGGCCAGATGCAGGAAGGCTGCTGCGAGCATGCCTATCTCGTCCCGGAAGCGGATACTCCTGAGTGTATCGAGGGAATCCTCCGCAAAGCTAGAGTCCATTTTCGCCTCGGCGCCTTCCAGTTCGGCGCTGATCTGCGAGGCGACGCGCTCCAGCTGCCGGAGAGGCGTGGAGACCCTGCGGATCAGCAGCGCACCTGCAAGAATTATGAGCAGAAGTATAACTGCCGAGACCAGAATGATACGCTGCCGCACCTCTGAAACCGGGGCGTATGCTTCATGCTGAGTTGTCTGGACAGCGACGATCCAGGGTGCGTGCGGGATCTGCCTTACAGCCATAAGCATGGGGATACCCTTTGAATTGACAGTCTCTCCGCCGCCCTCGAACCCTTTGAGTGCTTCTTCCATTATCCTGTTCTTCCCCACTTCCACATAGGTCAACAATCGGCCGTCCTCGGGGTGGACTATCAACCGGCGGGAATGGTCGAAAATGAACAGGTAGCCCGATTCACTGAATTTTTGCTTTCGGTACCCGCCCAAGGCCTCCTCGGACAACAGGTCTACCGAGCAGGCCAGCACTGCGATAATCTGTCCCTCTGAATCGAAAAGAGGCGATGTAAAAGTCAGCACCGGCAAACCCGTCCTCTTGGAGAGGTATGGAGAACCAACGATCCCTTTTCTTTCCTGGACGGTCCGTTGATAGTACTCCCTGAATGCGAACGATTGGCCGCGCAATTCAGGATGGGAAGGGTAGTCATCCAGGAACTTTCCCTCCTTATCGAGTACAAATATGCCGTTCTGAAATTTCGGAAATGACTGCTGCATCTTCTTGAGATGCTCTTCGACCGGGCCGGTCCTTCCGTGCAGGAGGTCATTAACGGGCAATGTTAATGCGACGGCATGAGCCTCATTCAGCCCTTCAGCGATAAAAGCATCGATGCCGTAAGAAGCCACCTTGGCCTGACCGTCGAGGCCTTCAAAGATTGTCTTCTTAAGAGAATCTTCCTGAAAATGAAGCAATAAAAGACTGGCGATAATAATAATCGGCGAGACTATGGCTGCCAGCAGTATAGTGGTTTTGGTGCCTAGGCGCACAAAATCCCCCTGTTTTTTATTGTATATTGTATTCCAGCCTGCGCCATAATAACAATCGCCTCCTTGAAAAACCTGCTGTCTAATGATATTCTCTTAACTACAAATCGCTTAACTGTATCGGCCATGACAGGCCGGGAATGGAACTGCCCATGAATCATGACAATTCAAATTCCGCAACCCCGGGCGAACTGCTCGAAAAGGTAGTGGATCTTGTTGAAATAGCCGGAGGCTTGACGGCATCTACCGTTGTCGTGGCAGGAGGTCACCGAATCGAAGACCTGCGCCTTGTCGAATCCGCGAGAGATCACGGAATCGTCGACCGGATCATTTTGGTCGGTTCCAGAGAGAAGATTACAAAATCGATAGCCGAGGTCGGAATCGAAATAGATCCGAATGATATCGTGCCTGCCGATAACGATGACGCGATCGCCCGCAAAACGGTCGAATTGATAAAGGCCGGCGGTGTCGACATCGTTTTGAAGGGCGCCATTTCCACGCCTATAATCAACCGTCACATGATGCCGCTGGCATGTCGATCCACTGTAAGCCTGGCCACCGTGTTCGATGCGGCAAGCATAGGCAACGGCAGGCCGATGATAATGACCGATGCTGGGGTCACCACTGTCTGTAACTTCGGTCGGATGCAGGACCTCGTGCGCAATGCAGTCGATGTGGCCCATACGGTACTGGGGCTCGACCGGCCGCGTGTAGCAATCCTGTCGGCTAACGAAAAGCAGATAGCTTCGCTCCCATCTACCTGGATGGGGCTGGAACTGGCCAGGCGTTCATGGCCCGACGCGGTAGTCTGCGGCCCTCTTTCATTCGATCTTGCGACTGACCCGGAATCGGTATCGGTCAAGGGGTTGCCTGACCTGCCTAATGCTCTCGAAGTAGCAGGCCGTGCCGATGTCCTCGTCTGTCCCGGCATCGACACGGCCAACACTCTCTATAAAACCATCTCCGCCATGAATAAATACGGAGAAGCATCCCTGGCAAGCATTACTGTGGGGTTTCCAGTGCCTTATATCATACTTTCGCGTTCCGACAGTCTCGAAACAAGGCTCGTTTCGATTGCCCTCTGCGCGGTATATGTCCAGCGCAATATGAAAAAGCGGCCGCTACAACAGCCCGAGACGCCGACAGCAAAGGTTCCGGAGACATATCGGGTATTGGCGGTCAACCCCGGCTCTACATCATTGAAGATCGCCCTTTACGAGAATGACCGCTGCATTCAGCAGGATGAGATTTCATGGGAAATCGCCATGACCTGCTCGCCTGCCGAACGCGAAGGCCATATAGAGCTGGTCACGCAGCTGATTCTGGGTGTTCTTGGTCAGTGGGGCGGAGGCAGGGTGGATGCGATAGCCTCACGCGGCGGATTCCTTCCCAGGCCTGATGGAAAGCTGTCCGGAGGCATATATCTTGTTGCTCAGAAGCGCGCCGGAAAAATCGTGGTTGACGAAGGTATGGTAACGGCAGTTCGGGACCGCCCCGAAAGAAGGCATCCTGCTAACTACGGAGCGCCTATAGCGGCAGAACTAGCGTTGAAGCTGGATGCGCAGGCCGTAATGGTAGATCCCGTTATGGTCGACGAATTCACGCCGGAGGCTGAAATCTCGGGCTACAAACCGATAGTCCGCCGCAACACATCACATGCCCTTAGTGTTCGCGCAGCAGCGCGCCGTGCGGCCAAAGAAATCGACCGTCCGTTGGAGGACATGAACCTCGTTGTCGCCCATCTTGGAGGCGGCATCACCGTGGCGGCAGTGTGCGGAGGAAAGATCGTCGACAGCAACATATCGCTCCTTGGCGGAGGACCTTTCACACCGCAAAGGGCCGGAGAGCTTCCGGTCGGAGAGTTGATCGACCTGTGCTACTCGGGGACCTTTACCCGTGAGGAGCTTATAGATGAATTGACAGTGCATGGCGGGCTGCGTTCCTATCTGGGCACCGACAGCATGGAGCAGATCGAACAGCGCATTGCCGGCGGTGATAAGCAGGCGCTCCTCGTCGCAGACGCTATGGCATATCAGATATCTAAAGAAGTGGGCAAGGCATTCGTTGCTGCAGGATGCGATGTAGAGGCAATCGTGCTGACAGGCGGACTGACCAGGAGCAAGTGGATACGGGACGGTGTAAAGCGCCGCATAATCCGGTTGGCCCCGGTACACGTCTACGAGGGATCGCTTGAAATGGCTGCATTGGCTGAAGGCGCCATTGATGTACTGTCCGGCCGCCTGCAGCCGCTTCTATATAAAGCATCGGAGGAATGAAGATATGAGTGACACCGACAGAAATCATTGGGTATTCCGGGCACATGTGCTCGACCGTGCAGGGGCGCTTACCAGCATCGCCTCGGCATTCAGCAATGAAGGCGTCAGCATCGATACCGTCGTGGGCCATGGCTCCGAGGTCCTCGCAGGTACTGACGGCAGTGTGGTACTGACCTTCTGCTGCAGCGAAGAAGAGAAGGATAAGATGGTCCGCAAAGTCCGGCGGCTGAGCAAGGTGACAAGGCTGGAAGAGCACCCATACGAATCCCAGAGCCTGCGGAAATCGGCCAAGATCCTGACGACCCGCGAGCTGAAGCCTATCGATGTCGTTGGAGAAACATCTTTTCTGACCAGCGAACTGATAAATTCTGATGCTAACGGCTGGAGATATCTCCTCGCCGGCTCGCCCAGCGATCTGGATCCGGTACTTGCGCGCCTCGAGACCGCAGGGGTAGTCAAGGACATTATTTATTCGGTTTTGAGCCTCTGAGATCATCGTGACTGAAAAAAATTACAAATACCGTCGTGAAGACTTCGGCGAGCTTCCGGTCAGGCTCGATCACATGACCATGAACATTAACTTCCTCGATGATAGAGTCGAGGCGGAGAATTGCCTGGAAATGACCTCGCGCCGGGATATTGATGAGATCGCGCTCGACGCAAGGGATCTGACTATTCATAAGGTCGAATGGATTGAAGGCAATAATGGCTGCCACGGGGCCGCGAAACCGCTGGCTTATGACTATCAGCACGAAAAAAACCAGCTCCTGATCAAGCTTCCTCATACCTTGAAATCAGGGTCACGTTTGTCGATAAGGACCTCGACTGCCTGTTACCCTTCCGATCATCTCTTCGAAGGAATATATCGGGACGCGACCCCGCCCGGTGCCCCGCAGCAATACGTGTCACAGTGTCAACAGTGGGGGTTCCAGCGAATCATGCCTGTCCTGGATGACTGCACTGCGAAGTGCACAATGACGACAACTA